>NZ_FOUU01000002.1:346648-446362 GCF_900114975.1 Thermodesulforhabdus norvegica | reverse complement strand
GTCGGAAAGCTTGACCCGATTCGAGGGGATTGCGACAATCTTCCACTGTTTGCCCATGTGGAGACGGATAAGAAACATTTTTCCCTATTTAACGAAATTATGGTATAAGTCTCTGTTCACCGATTTAATCGTACTGGTATTGCGACTATGGGCCTGGTTATAGACCTCACCGAGAAGAAATACGACATGATGGCCCGTGAGGCTTTCGGCTCACTGGCTAGGCGCTTCGGATGCGAAATAACGGGCCAGACCTGTTTGAAGGATCTTAACGATTCTTTTATAAGCTTTTTCCTGCCCATATCTCCTACCATCTTTCACATCCTGTCAAGGAGTGCCTCAAAAATAATCTTCTTCCGACATGAGGGAAAAGTGAACCTCGATGAAGATCAAGAAAAAAGAATGATGGTTTTGAACCTGACGCTTTTCCTGGCCGATCAGATAAGGTTTGAAGCGATGTACAGGCTTCGATGGGTTCTTGATTTCCCAACCCGCCACATCCCGATAGTACGCCTCATAGCCGATTTCCATCAAAAATACAGTAACTTCGAACGTTTCACCCCTGCTCTATCCCCCGAACATCCGAGTTATCATGAATACGACCGTGTCGCCGACACTTCGGATAAAGCGGCAGTTGTAAGAAGGTTAATCCCGGACCTGATAAAGGCCTTCCAGGAAAGCACTCCTCCCGATCGTTGAAGCCTATGCCCAAAGAGCTTTTTCACTTTCACCAGAGTAGGATCGTTCTCAACGCGTTCGGGAATTACCTCCGGAATACAGATTCCCGCGCTTTTTTAGTCTCAACGATCTTCCCCGATTCTTTTTTTTATTCCCCCTTCCCCGGTTATCCGAATCTTGGACGATCCTTACACGGGCTGGAAGGCAGAGACTTTACGGAGGCCGTAAAAAAGCTATCATCAGACACATTGCGTCGAACTAAGCCGGTGCTGATGGGCATCGGTGTTCATCTTTTTACCGATGCCCTGTGGCATCCTTCCATCAACAGAGCCGCCGATATAATTTCGCAGGAATTTCGATGGCCTCGTTCCGCTTCTCACACTTTGCTGGAGTCTTTCCTTCAGCGGTGTTTCCTGCCGGAAAGGACCGAAAAAGGCATCATCCGGGAGATGATGGGTTCCACGAGGCTTCTACCGGGTATTGGACCGGTTCTGACGCAGGTTACAAAGGAGCTCCTGGAAGTCCTTTCGGTTTCTTCCCGGGGCATCACGCAATGGAAAATTTATCTTACGATGAATCTTCACATACTCTTTCTTCTGGTTCTGCACCACAAAGCAGTTTCAAAAACACTATGGAACAGGATCTCATCGGGCAATCCGCCGGGGGATTTGACGTCTATCCTTGCGCCAGGAAGGATATATGTTACCCGGTTTAAAGAAAAGATCGACCACTTTCGAGAAGTGGCCGATCTTTTTTCCCGGCAATTTTACAGTGACCGCATCAGGCAGCTAACCACCCTTTTTGACGGGCTTCTAAAAGTGCTTCAATAATTCCCCTGCTATCTATTCCCTGTTCTCTGTAGAGTTCGATAGGTTTGCCGGACTGACCGTAACGGTGCACACCCAGACGAATGAACCTGCACGAAAGACCTTCCTCAGCAATAATCGAAGCGACGATCGCTCCAAGCCCCGTTTCTACGTTATGATCCTCAACCGTAACTATGAGGCCCGTTTCGGAGGCTCTTATCACCGACTCGGTATCAAAAGGTTTTATGGAGGCACAGTTTACGACGGCACATTCAATTCCGTGTTGATCCTTAAGAACCTGCCAGGCCTCAACAGCCTGAGCCACCGTGGAACCGTAAGTTAAAATCGCAGCGTCACTACCTCGACGAATCCAGTCGGCTTTTCCGGGCACAAAAGTATAGTCTCCTCCGAAAAAGGGCCTACCTTCCGTGTCCGTAATAACGGGCGTCCTGGAACGGCCCATGCCGACGAAAACATTTCCGGGCATATTCGCCACAAGGCGAACAATTCTATCGGTCTGATTGGGGTCGGCCGGGATAAAAATGGACCATCCGAAAAGATTCCTGAGAAGCCCAACGTAATCTATGCACTGATGAGTCGGGCCATCTTCGCCGACGTCAAGCCCAAGGTGAGTGCAAACGACCTTCAACCACGTACCGTTCATGTCGTTCAGTCGGTGCTGATTGTAAGTTTCGCATACCCCGAAGACCCCAAAGGTGCTGAAAAAAACCACAAAACCTTCCCTGCTGATAGCCCCGCTCACCGTAGCTGCATGATGTTCCTGAATACCGCATTCGTAAAAGGCGCGCTCACAGGCTTTGCGAAACCCCGTCATTTTCACAGAGCCTTCGAGATCACAACTGAAGCCCAGTATTCTGGGAACGGGGCCCGAGTTATTGAGGCGAGCGAGGTCTTCAAGAGCGGCACCGTAAGCGGATCGGTTATCCGTCTTTACATCGGTTCCGTAAGTGCGCGGTACACCGGTATCCAGGGTAGGGGCGCTCACGGCAGGATGATACGGCGGTCTGAATTGCCTGTGAGAAGCAAGCTTTTTCTTTAACTCCGGGATGGGGTTTTCCATCCCGAGCTCCTGAAATGCCCTGGCAGCCTCTTCTTCGGAAAGAGGCATACCGTGGTACTTTTCGTTGTTTTCCATAAAAGAAACGCCCTTGCCCATAACGGTCCTTGCTACTATGACCGTAGGACGGGAAGGATCATCCACATCCATAAGAAAAACACGTCGCAGGGCGGCAAAAAGCTGATCAAAGTCGTTGCCATCTTCAACGTATATGACGTTCCATCCGGCAGCACGATATTCATCACGGACTCTCTGAGGCATGACACATTCGGTTTTGCCCCCGATTTGCAGATGGTTGCGATCGACTATGCCAACGAGGTTCGAGAGCCCGTACTTTACGGCAAAACGTCTGGCTTCGGCAATCTGGCCCTTTTGCTGTTCTCCGTCTCCCATAAGAACGAATACCCGGGAGGGAACCGTCTTCTTCAGTTTCTCAGCCAGGGCCATCCCGGTCCCGGCCGAAAGTCCCTGCCCGAGGTTTCCCGTATTCCACTCTACACCGGGAACATAATGCTCCACATGACCGCCGAAGGCCGAGCCGGTCCTTCTGAATTCCAGCAGGAACTCCTCTTCCTTAACATAGCCGAATTCGCACAAAACGCTGTAAACACCAGGGCTTATATGCCCCATGCTGACAACAATCCTGTCTCTATCCTCCCAGGCGGGATTGTCGGGACGATGATTTGCCATGCTGTAAAGCAGGAGCAACGTGTGCAGGGAAGACATTGAACCGCCGGGATGACCGCTACCGGCCAGAGTGGTAGCGGCAAGTATTCTGCGAACACAGCGACGCCACATCCCGTTTAGTTCGGCTTTTTGCTCTTCCGTCAGACCATCCTGATGGTAATCAATTCGCATCATATCTTTTACTCCGGGTTTCTCACTGAAACATTAATTCGTGGCCATACGACACGGCGGTACGAGCTGAAGCCTTGCAACTATCTCATCCACAACGGTCTTAACCGCATCGGAAAAAGGATCCCCGGGATTCTTTTCGAGTATCGGCTTACCGGAATCACCGGCCTCAACTACCGCAGGATTAAAGGGAAGACTTCCCAGAAAGGCTATGCCCATGTCTTTAGCCGTCTTTTCCCCTCCACCGGTTTTAAAGATCGGAACGAAGCCTCCGCAATGAGGGCAGTACAGGCCTGCCATGTTTTCGACGATACCCAGAATGTTCAGGCCCACCTTCCGGCAGAAGTTGATCGATTTTCGCACATCCGCCAGGGCCACTTCCTGAGGTGTGGTTACTATTACGGCCTGTGCTTCGGGAATTATGTGCGCAATGCTGAGGGGTTCATCGCCCGTTCCGGGAGGGCAATCGATCACCAGAAAGTCAAGATCCCCCCATTCAATGTCGGCAATAAACTGCTTTATGACCCCGTGCTTTATGGGACCCCGCCATATAACCGCAGAGTCTCTATCCTGAAGCAAAGACTCAATGGACACCACCTGAAGATTCCGACCATACCTGTGGGGCATTATTTCCTGATTGGGCGTAACACCGAGAAGTCCCTGCAGGCCCAGCATTCTGGGAACGCTGGGTCCGTGAAGGTCCACATCCATGAGTCCCACACGATAGCCTCGATTGGCAAGCTCCAGAGCACAATAAACGGCAACACTACTTTTGCCAACCCCACCTTTTCCGCTCATCACAATGAGCTTATACTTTATACGGTCAAGCTTGCACCGCAGTATCTCGTCCTTTGATTCCTGATGACGCTTTTCACAGCTACTGCAGGACTTGCCTTCACACTTTTCCATTGCTTTCTCCCTTTCCAAATTTCGATAAAAAAGCAGTGCAAAGACTAATCAGTAGACAGCCTTTTTGTCAATTCCTATCCCCCGATTTTGATCATGGGGCGACCAATGCATTTATGAAACAATTCTTCGTTAAGGCCGTGTTTTTCCGGCTTTTCCTTCAGAGCCCGAACAATAGCTTCTTTCAATTTTTCGTCATCCTCCGAGCTTCTGAGGATGGCCCTGAGATCGGTCTCCTTCGTTGCAAAAAGACAGGTCCGAAGTTTACCGTCAGCAGTAAGCCTCAGGCGGTTACAGGTAGCGCAAAAGTGATGGCTTATGGGGCTTATTATACCCACTTTACCGAGAGCCCCGCGAAAGGCATAGTACTTCGCCGGTCCGTTGGAGTTCAGACTTACCGCGGGTAAAAGCTCACCGACATTTTTCAGACGCTCGACTATTTCGTCCGAAGAAACGAACCTGGACGACCATTCGCCACTTCCAAAAGGCATAAACTCGATAAAACGCACGTGGAAAGGATATTCAAACGTTAAAGCGGCAAGATCTTCAATTTCATCGTCGTTCAGCCCTTTGATAACGACGACATTCAGCTTAACGGGATGAAACCCTATTCTGTAAGCCGTCATAATGCCGTTCCAGACCCGATTGAAATAGTCTCTTCTCGTTATTTCGGCAAATCGCTCCCGCTTCAGTGTGTCAAGACTTACGTTTATTCGCCTGATGCCGGCGTTCCACAGGTCCCATGCGAACTCCTCAAGCAACACTCCGTTGGTGGTTATGCTTACACAACCACGCCCAACGATTTCAACAAGAGACCTGCAAAACTCAACTACGCCTTTCCTCACAAGGGGCTCTCCACCGGTAACCCGCACCTTGCTTATACCGATTGAGCCGGCAACATTCAGAATCCGGATTATTTCCTCATAGGAAAGAACATCCTCGTGGGACAATCTGGGTACCCCCTCCTCGGGCATGCAGTAGATGCATCTCAGATTACACCTGTCGGTTATGGATATTCTCAAGTAGTCCACAGTCCGCCCGTGAGCATCGATGTTTTCGTAAGCCATATCGTCACTCCATCCCTTCCATTAATCCGATCCCACGTGTATGATAAGATCTTGTGAGTCCTTTACAAGTATTATGTCAACTTTACCTGAAAAAGGAGCAATCGGAATGCCGGTTAAGGAAGTCGGAATAACGGTTACGGAGCATCTTTTGAGGGAACAGCGTGAGACGCCTTACGCAACCGGAGCATTCACGCAACTGCTTAATGAACTCATTGTTGCCGCAAAGATAATCCACAGAGAGGTCAGCAAGGCCGGACTGGTGGACATCCTGGGTTCCACGGGATCGAGAAACGTTTACGGTGAACAGGTTCAGAAACTGGACGATTTTGCCAATCACACGATAATCCGCCGTGTCATGCACACAGGTCATGTCTGTGCCATAGCCTCTGAGGAAGACGCGGACATTGTGGAGGTTCCTCAGGAGTATCCCAGAGGTCCTTACATACTGCTCATAGATCCCCTGGACGGGTCCTCCAATATAGACGTAAATGCAAGTATTGGGACGATTTTTTCGATACACCGGCGGCTTAAGGATGACGGTCCGGTAACTCTTGATGAGGTATTGCGGAAGGGCTCGGAACAGGTGGCTGCCGGTTATTTTATTTACGGATCCAGTACAATGCTCGTTTACAGTACGGGAAAAGGCGTAAACGGCTTTACCTTAAATCCGGGACTCGGCGAGTTTCTCCTCAGCCATCCCAATATAACCATGCCGGAAAGGGGAAAGATCTACAGCGTAAACGAAGGGAATTATGCTTACTGGGACGAACCCGTGAGGCGTTATGTGGATTATCTCAAAACCCCCGATCCGGAGACTTCCAGACCCTACACATCGAGATACATAGGAACTCTGGTGGGAGATTTTCACCGCAACCTACTGAAAGGCGGAATTTTCATGTACCCTGCCGACAGAAAAGATCCCAAAAAGCCCAGGGGAAAGCTGCGCCTTCTTTTTGAAGCCGCTCCTCTTGCCTTCATTGCAGAACAGGCCGGAGGAACTGCTTCCGACGGATCTCGTAGAATTCTCGATCTGGAGCCCGAAACGCTTCACGACAGGGTCCCTCTCTTCATCGGAAGCAAGGATGACGTCGTTACGGCAGAAAAATTCCTGTCAGGAGAGCTATAGTGCCATGATAATTCTGGGGATTGAATCGTCCTGCGACGAAACGGCGGCGGCGCTCGTTGAGGAAGGTCGTCGCATTCTTTCCGGTGCCGTAGCAAGCCAGATAGCCGTCCACGGTCCCTTCGGGGGGGTGGTTCCCGAACTGGCCTCGAGGAAACACGTGGAGGCTATTCTGGTCGTTATTGAAAAGGCATTAAAAGAAGCCGGTGTGACCGTTGACGAGGTGGACGCCATAGCCGTAACTCAGGGTCCCGGACTGGTGGGTTCTCTTCTCGTGGGTATCTCTGCCGCAAAAGCCCTATCCTACTCACTGGGCAAACCCCTTATAGGGGTAAACCATCTCGAAGCTCACATTCATGCTGCCTTTATCGAAGATGAGCCGATAGAAGAACCTGCGGTATGCCTGGTGGTCTCGGGCGGCCACACGGCGCTGTACTACATGGAATCATCGGATTCCAGACCCCACTATCTGGGAGGAACGCTCGATGACGCCGCCGGCGAAGCCTTCGACAAGGTGGCAAAACTGCTCGGCCTCGGCTACCCCGGCGGGGTCGTTATAGACCGCCTGTCTGTTTCGGGTAACCCTGAAGCCTTTGACTTCCCCAGAGCCTACCTCGGAAGAGACTCCTTTGACTTCAGCTTTAGTGGTCTGAAAACGGCCGTGGCGAATTTCGTCCGGAAGTTCGGAAACCCTGCCCTTGAAGGCGAGGTACCCTATCGTGTGGAGGATCTGGTTGCCAGTTTCCAGGAAGCCGTCGTGGACGTGCTCGTAGATAAGACCACGGCTGCAGCCGTTCATCACGGCGTTAAACATGTGATCGTTGTTGGGGGCGTTGCCGCCAACCGCCGCTTAAGAGAACGATTCGCCGAAGCGTCCATAGAAAAGGGATGGACACTCCACATTCCTCCCGTTTCTCTGTGCACGGACAATGCGGTTATGGTGGCCGCGGCCGGCTATGCGGTGTGGAAACGCCAGGGCTTTGTAAAAGACCCTCTATCGCTGGATGCCGTATCACGGTGGCTCTGATACATGCTTCTGCGCCCTTCAGACTACTTCCGAATGTTTTCCGGCCGGATACGAAAAACCCTGGGACAGCACTTTCTCATTCAGCCCCGAACGGCCGAAAAAATAGTCCAGGCACTGATGGTTCGCCCCGGAGATACTGTGATTGAGATCGGCCCCGGCCTGGGAGCTCTTACAGCCCACCTGATAAGGCTTCCCTGCAACCTCCATCTCGTAGAACTCGACGCCGATATAGCAAAGGCTTTGCAGTCCGTAATGCCTTCGGAGACTCCGGCTACCGTTTTCTGGCACATTGAAGACATCCTTTCTTCCGATCTATTAAACAAGCCGGGCGAGTCGAAAAAGGCTGAAAAGATAAAGGTGATAGGAAACATACCTTACTCCATAAGCTCACCCTTGCTTATGCGGCTCATTGAAAATCACCGACATATCGACAGGGCAGTTTTAATGGTACAGCGTGAGGTTGCCCGGAGGTGGACGGCAAAACCGGGAACCCGGGAATACGGTCTCCCCACCGTTCTGCTCGCCTGCTGTGCACTGACGGAGCGACTTTTTTACGTGGGGCCGGGTCAATTCTACCCCAAGCCAAAAGTTCATTCAGCGGTGGTGAAAATCAAGTTTTTCGAAAGGGCCTGCTGGGAATACCCGGGATGGCCCTATTTCCGGCAGGTGGCTTCCCGCCTATTCCGGATGCGCCGAAAGACCGTTCTAACAATTCTCAAGAGTTTCATGGACGCAACGCTGGCGGAGCAGATACTCAGAGAAGCCGGCGCGAGCCCCGGCACCAGGCCCGAAAACCTGAGTCCCGAAGAAATCCTCCGGCTTGCCCGGTCAATCGCCTCTAAAGGCCAGAGAACAGATTAATTTCCCTTCGGAACGGGCAAAGGCGGCCGAGTCGGCTTTGATGGTTCGGCTTCACCTGCAATTACTTCTCTGAGCAAATTGAGTTTTTTCAGGAATTCCGCAGCAGCCTCATTTTCCGCATGGTCTATAACCCTGGGAGTTATGGCAACCAGTAATTCGGTCCTGTTAAGAGACGTGTCGGTACTCGAAAACAGGGGTGAAAGAATGGGAATACGACTCAGGAATGGAATGCCCGTGCGGGTCGTATCGGTTTTTTCCTGAATAATGCCCCCGATGACAACGGTATTACCGTCTCTTGCAAGCAATGTGGTTGATATTTTCCTTTCCGTGAAGGCAGGAGAATCTATACCGGAAACCGTGTTTTTTACGGCATCCCGTATGGTTTGTTCCACTTCGAGACGAACGATACCCCCTTCGTTTATGTGAGGGGTCACCTTCAGGATAATTCCGGTATCGACGTAGTTAACCGTGTTAATCAGGGTTTCTCCGGCGGTATCTACAGATTGCTGGCTCACAACAGGAGTACTCCCTCCCACCGTAATGCTTGCTTCCTTGTTGTCGGTGGCAAGTATCGTCGGAGCAGACAAGACCTTGAAATGGCTGAACGAAGAAAGAAGGTTGATGAGCGAAGCAATGTCTCCCTCAAGGCTTCCCCAGAAAAGCGACAGTCCCTGAGAGGTAGCGGTTCCGAGATCAAAGTCTCTGTTGAAAGGCACACCGTAGTTCTGAACTATGCTATACTGTCCGGCATAACCGCCGATGTCCATTCCCTTGTTTTTCAAATACCACTCGACACCGTACTGGGTTTCATCAGTAAGCGTGATTTCGGCTATAAGAAGCTCTATCAGTACTCCTCTGGGAAGCACATCAAGGGTTTCGATGGCTTTTTTGATCTTTTCATAATCACCGGGCAAAGCTTTAACTATTATGGCATTGTTGGTCTCATCTGCAATAATGGTTACTTCACCCGCAAGCTTTGCACTTACGCCCGGCGTTTTGGCTTGCTCGCCCTGGGACTTCTGTTCTTCTGCCTTCACAATCTGAACCCCTGTGTGTTTTTCCTCGCTTCCTCCTGTGAATACCTCCTTCAGAACGTCCACTATGTTCTTCGCCAGACCGTTTTGCACAAAGTAGATAAAGAACTGCTCTCCAGAATCCCTTCCCTCCACATCGAGGCTTTTTATCCACTTTTTGGCCGTATCCAGAATGTGACGATCGGGAGATACAAGGATTAAAGCACTTATACGCTCCATCGGAATCAAGGCCAGATTTCTGGATATCATCTGCTTGTAGGATTCATTCAGTTTGTCCATAACGTTGTTAAATGCATCGGCCGCTTCAACGGGGTTCAGGTACTCAAGGGTCACAATCTCAATGCCCATCTGATCGAAGATGTTAACATCAAGAAGCCTCAGAATGTCCACAAGAGTCCGGATGTTGTCCATGGTGTCCACAAAGATCAACGTATTAGTCACCGGATCCACGGAAACGGGCCTGTTCACCGTCAGGAATGGCTGAATGACGCCCTGCGCCTGTTTGGCATCGATAAACTGCAGGCGATACATGCAGATTGCGGGCTTTTCCTGCCGAGAGGCTTCCAGATCCCGGGGGCCTACCAGGCTGAGGCCCGAGCCACGTGTGCGAGCGGCAAGCTGTATGTAATAAACCCCATCTCGTTCGAATACATCCACACCGTGAGCCGAGTATACCTGGCTAAGAAGCATCAGCAACTCATCGTTCGAATATTCACCCTCAAGGTAGAAGCTCATCGAAAGGTTTAAGGCGGGATCGAGAACATAGTTGACCTTAAGATATTCCCCGAAAATCTGTTGAGTTACCTCAACGATATTGGCTCGATCGAAGTTGAAAACAACCTTCCGGCGCAGTTGCTCCGGCGAGGGTTTTTCCGGAATGGCTCTTTCGGAGGGAGCAAGAATCCCAAACCGTCCTGACGGTCTCTGTTCCGGAAATGAAAGAGGCTTCTCTTTTCCCTCTTCCGGTGCTTTCCCGGGAGCAGAAGGAACTTCTTCCCTTTTGGCCTCTATTTGTTCGCCACCTCTCAGCGTCTGCCTTATCTGCTCCGGTACGAGGCTCCCGGGAGCAGAAGGATGCCTTTGCAGGGAAGAACAGGACGAAAGAAAAAACAGCGCTACCACACCGGCTACCACCGAAACAAATCCTGGCCATCTCATGCTTTACCCTTTCTTCTCCATAAGAACCGTTAGGACAAGGTTTACCATTAGCCCCGACTCATTCCTGCCACGCCTTACATAACGAACATTGAGCTGTCTAACAATGAGAGCCGGTGATTCATCAAGCCATTTTAAAAGAGAATAAAGGCCGTAAATGTCGGCATCCAGCACAAATCGGAACTCAACCTCGCGGTAGAGCTGGTAATCTTTGGTCGATGAGATCTGATAGCTCCGTACCGAAAGAACCGGATTTTTGCCCTGCTCCGATTCCGCTATCCTGCCAAGAGACGTCGCAAGCTCGAGAGGATCCCGTCCCTTGTAAAGCCTGTCCCTCAGCTTCTCAACTTCCTCACGACGCTTTTCGAGCTCTTCTTTGAAAGCCTCAGCCTCTTTAAGTTTCGACCGGTATCTTTCTACAAGCATCTCCGTTGAGGCAATACGGGCTTTGATGTCTTCGTACCGGGTATGAACGGGAACCAGCCACAGGAACAGCAAAAAGCAGCAGAATAACAGACCCAGTGCATACACAACCACAACAGTTCGATGCCTTTTGATGTCCTGTAGCAGTACGTTTACGGAAACCTTATTCTTCAGTTCTTTTAGCATTCTCAATCCGCAGCCTTCTGAAATTCGTTCCAGTCCACTACAAAACGAATACTGAACATTTCCCTGCCGGTCCGATTGTTCTTCCTTACCGGAGCCACAAAGCCCACATCCCTAAATCCCGGAATTCTGGAGAGAACGGAAACATACTCGACGGCGGATTTACTTTCACCTCGAAGCATTACGACATTACCACCGGAAAGATCGAAATAGTTAAGCCAGGTATCGTCGGGTGTCACATCACTGAGCTTCTCAAAAAGCCTGCTGACGGGTACGTTCTGTTTCATTATCTGATCAAGCGTCCTGCGTTCCTCTGCCAGCTTTTCAATGGTCTTAATATTTGCCTCGATGGGTTTCCAACGCTCCTCCAGGTTTTGCCTTGCCTTTAAGAGTTGATTCAGCTCTTTTTCGGCAATCTCTAACCGGTAATCCATCAAAAAGCCCCACCCAACGAGGAGTGTCAGAAAGACTGCCAGAGGAATCAAAGACCTGGGTACCCGGGGTAATCCCAGGCGCACGGACCCCTCAAATCCGTAAATTCTTGTGCCCTTCAGGAACCCCTTCAGGGCGTTTCCGATAAACTCTCCTGATTCAACAATCCTGACATTTGCATCCAGAAAGTTTTCCGAAACACCTACTATTCCTTTAGCACCCGAAAGCTTCTGAAGAAACAGCATTCTGGATATCGAGCCGTCCGGGCCGATAAGAGCAGATTCCGTCACACCGCCCCGACCAACGTGATAGGCGCCGAATGAACCGGAACCGCAGGGTATAACAACCCAGGTGTCTTCCAATCCGACACTCTCAGCAAAGGCCTCAACCAGGAGGCAGTCGGGCACGATAGTCCACGAAACGAAAGAATCGGCCGGTAAAAGCTGAATAAACCTGCCGTATGAAGACTTTTCCGTCCAAAGAATGTTGACCAGAACGGAATCCCCACGCCCGGAAACCAGGGGTTTAAAATTTTTGTAGATCACCAGATCATCTACGTCTCGATGAAGGGTGTGCTCCTGCCTTTCGTATTCGATTATCCTGTGAAGATTATCCAGTACCCCCGCTGGATAAGTGGTTCTCGTCGTATTGTAAAACTCCCGAGAAAGAACAACCATCAGAGCGCTTCTGTCCGATTTTACCAATTCCGCAATTCTTTCAGAAATCAAGCCCAGGTTTTCGGAACCATGGTGACGAATTTCTTCCAATGGCCCCACCGTCCATGAGCCACCGTTGCGGCCGGCGGCAACAATCCAGACCCTGTCCTGAAAAACATACAGAACGAGAACTCTTCGAGCCGGAATGGGTATTTTCTCCAGATATGACCTCATTTAAAGCATTTCCTTGATTTCCACAATTCTGTAATGCGGCACAGATCCGGTATCCAGCTTTACAATCGCGTAGATAACCACCCGTCCGTACCTACCACACAGGGCACCCGAGAGAATACGGTAAAGTCCCCCGTTTTTCCAGACCACAGTTTCCTCATTTTCAGCATCTTCAACAAGGGCCTTACGATTGCCGTACACGGTAAGAAGTGAAAAAGGGCTCCTTATCCCCGGAAGCAGGTCATCCTGATCGTCTGTCTCCATTCCGTACCAGAAAGTTTCCCATTCAACGCCGGGTATGAGAAGTATTTCTTCTATGTACCTGAGAGGCCTGTTAAAAGGGCCGTAGGATAACCCCGCTTCTTCATATTCAATCTTTTCGGCCCCCAGATCTCGTGAAACATCATCACCGTCGATAAAATCCATTATACGATCCGTCCAGATCTTCGCCGTTTCCTGAGACAGCCCGCTTTTCTCTGTAAGAATCTTTTCAAGTTCTCCTCTGTCAACAAGGTTTGCGTTAATTTTCGTGGATTCTTCCTCAATCCGCACCCTGACGGTACATCTGGAATAACTCAGGGCATGAACGGTTCCGTCGGGGCGCCATTCTTTTTTGCCGACATCTTCCAGTTCGAGCTTACGACCCGCTTCCCACCCCATTCTTGCAAGAGCTTCCTGCACTCCGCCCAGAGCCGCATACCGTGCGTAAAAACGAGAAACCACGGATCCTTCCGAAGAAAGCATAAATCTAAAGATTATCGCAGTACTCATTGCAATCCAGATAATCAGCCCCGATATCCACAGGCAGACGATCAGGACAACGCCTCTTGAATCATTCACTTTTAACCCCACCCCGGTTAAGCACCGGACCGAAAGGGGCCGTTTTAATAATCCAGACAAAGGGCTGCCCCTTTTCTTCCATCCAGAGGGAGATCCTTATCTCTTCCGGCAACCCATTTTCTTCGTCCCATTTTTCTCTGAACTGCGAATCCTCGCCTCTGTATGCAAATTCAAGCTTCGCAACGGGAATCTCGGTTTCCACAGACCCTTCTGCGTCATCTCCTTCTACGAATCTATCCAGATCGTCCTCGGAGTTAAAAGCCGACAAAATTTTCTGTCGATACGAAAAAACCCGATTTTCTTCATCGAATAAGTAGGCCGCCAGGACGGAATTATTTTTTGAGACGCCCATCGGGGATATTCTCGAAGCAAAAACCAGCTTCTTTGACTCGGCAATCAATAACGGCGATCCCGAGAACCCGGGAAAATCGGCCTTGAAGTCGAGGTAGCAAACCTGGCGATTCATAAGATCAAGGATATGGAATACCGAGGAAAAGGTTTTCCTTTTTTCATTTCTCACACGATCCCAGGCTATCAGTGAAGCCCCGAGAGCCGACACGATTATTGCCAGCACCATACTCCCCACAGTGATTGCCACCAGCACCTCCATAAGCGTGAGGCCGTGGCTATTCTTCAGAGCTAACGACGCTGAATTCAATCTCGCTGTCCTCATAGCGGAGCTTTACGCGGTAAAGGGCAACACTGGAGGCTATTTCACCATCGTTTACCCTGGTAGCAACGACATAGACCACCGGAGAACCGGGAAGTTCCTTCAGAACGATGGAGTCCTCATGAACCAGCGAAGGATCCCTGAAGATCGCCTGAGCTGCCGCATCAAGAACGGGAATGGCCTTCATCCGTCTATCCAGTCGATAGCGACTTTGATAAACACCTCCGATCAGAGCCATAGCACTTCCGACAACAAGTACCGCAATCACCAGGGCAACCAGAACTTCGACGAGAGTGAAACCCTTCTTATTCACGATGAAGTGCCTTCCGTCCACGATACACTGTTCAGGATGGGATCTACCGATATGATGTACTGGCGTTCTCTGTCAAAGGTTACATCGAGCTTTACCGGTGGAGCCGTACCGTCGGGAAAAAATCTTACCGCATACCTTCCATTCCCCAGATCTTCCAGTCCTTCCGCATAGATGTCGGCATTTTCAGGAATTCGACCGTGTGCGTTTTGTCCAACACCGAAGGTTCGCTCCCCGGAGTCGATAAAAAAAATTTCCGTCTTCCCCGAAGCCAGGGCTTTTTCACGGCTCTTTAACAGGGATTCAACCATGGCCGTAACGAAATTCCGCTCTTTCATCCTCAAGGCTCCGCCACCTATTCTCGGAGCCACCATGCCTACAGCGAGAGAAAAAATCAGTACGACCAGGATCACTTCGATAAGAGTAAAACCTCTATTTTTCATTCTCCCGAGGCCTCTAAACTCTAAAACCTAACTTCCGTAATGCTAACAATAGCCCCAAACATGCTCAGCACCATTGCTCCTATTACGCAGCCCGTCCCTATTATCACCACTGGCTCCATGAGGGTTATCATTCTTTGCAGAATCTTTCCGGTCTCGCTTTCAAAATATTCTCCAAGTTCCATAAGCCCTCTGCCGAGCTCTCCTCTTTCTTCGGAAAGCCTCAATACGGTTCCAACCCTGACCGGGATGTTCTTTAACCCGGCAAAAAAAGCGCTAACCGAGCGCCCAACCCGAACATCATTGTACAGCGGTTTAAGGCTATCCCTGATAAAACCATTACCAACGACGCTCAGAGCCAGATGAATTGACTTAAGTAGCGGCACTCCTGCATTTACCATGGTGCCAATGGTCATAAAAAAACGGGCCAGCTCGGTGTAGATAACAAGATTCTTCACAAAGGGAATGTTAAGAACCCAGCGATCGAGGTGCCGTCGCCAGTACTCTCTGCCTGAGAGATGTCTTCCTCCAAAAAACAAAGCCAGCATTATCACAGGAAGAGTCCACCCGTAGTTCTGAAGGAATAATCCCATCTTCAGAAGAACTGCCGTGACGGCGGGTATCTCCTGCTGAAGATCCTGAAATATTCTTGCAAATCTGGGAAGAACGTAAACGAGGAGGACAATCATGGAGATCATGCTCATGCCGAGAAGCAACATAGGGTAAATGGAGGCCGATATGAGATTTTGTTTAAACCGGTGTTTTCTTTCCAGATAAGCCCCGACCTGCTCCAGAATCCGTATCAGGGTTCCACTTGCCTCACCTGCCCTGATCATAGGGGGCAGAAAAACCCCAAACAGGGATTCGTGCTCCTGTAGAGCTTCCGAAAGGCTTCCGCCCCGACGAACAACCCCATGAACATCCTGCAATATCCTCCTGAAGGTTTTATCAGATTCCTGTTGGGCTAGAAGTATCAAAGCCCTGTCCACAGGCAGGCCGGAGCGCAAAAGATTGGCCAGTTCACGGCAGAAGGTTATGATTGCTTCATCGCGAACACGACCGGTCTTTCTTCGGGTGGCTTCGCCGATCCTGATGGGAAAGAGGTCGTTCTCTTTTAACTTCCTTACGGCTTCCTCCACACTGGAAGCCTGAATAACACCCTTATGAACGGCACCGTTTCTATCATGGGCTCTGTAGGAAAAATAAGCCACCGCTCACCCCATTACGTAAGACTGGTAACCCGGAGAACCTCCGATATAGTGGTAATCCCCTGGAGTACCTTCTGGCAGCCCTGAGATATCAGCGGTCGATAGCCCAAATCGGAGGCCAGCCGGGCCAGCTCCCCGGCATCCTTCCCTGCAACAATCCCGGACCGCACGCGATCTCGTACAATAAAAAGTTCAAATATACCCTGACGGCCCCTGTACCCCGTAAACCCACACTTTCTGCATCCTCTATGACGAAAAATAACGGGTCTTTCGTCCAGATGAGGGGTCCATCTTTGAAGCAGATTCATATCTTCATCGGTTGCTTCGTAGGGTTCCCTGCACTCTTCGCAAAGAACCCTTACCAGCCTCTGGGCCATGACGGCGAGCACAGAATCGGCGATAAGGAATGATTCAATGCCTAAATCCCTCAGCCTTGTTATCGCCCCCGGAGCATCATTGGTATGCAGTGTCGAAAAAACGAGATGACCCGTCAGGGCAGATTCCACCGCTATGTCCGCCGTTTCGTGATCACGAATTTCTCCGATGAGAAGCACGTCCGGATCCTGACGCACAAGAGATCTCAGTGCATTGGCAAAGGTAAGATTTATCTGTGGCTTAACCTGGATCTGATTTATTCCGTCGATCTGATACTCCACCGGGTCTTCTACGGTTATTATTTTCTTGGTTGCCGTATTGAGACGCCGAAGTATGGCATAAAGGGTCGTCGTCTTTCCCGACCCGGTAGGTCCCGTCACGAGAATCATCCCGTAAGGCCGCTCTATCAGTTCGGTAACTATCTTGAGCTGCTGAGAATCCATGCCCAGCTTTTCCAGATTGTACTCGACGGCTTCCTGGGACAGCAGCCTGAGAACCACACTTTCACCGTATATCGTTGGGGCCGTAGAAACCCGTATATCGACATCACGATGGCCGAACCTGAGCTTAATTCGACCGTCCTGAGGAAGCCGTCGCTCCGCAATGTCCATATTTGCCATTAGCTTCAATCGGCTTATGATCGCTGGCTGCATGCTTTTCGGAGGAGAATCAAGCTCATAAAGGACGCCGTCCACGCGGCATCGTACCTTAAAGGCCTTCTCCGTGGGCTCAAAATGAATATCCGATGCCCGCATATCAAGAGCCCGGGTAAGCAGAACGTTTACAAGGCGAACCACCGGTGCTTCCTGAGCGAGCCCCCTCAGACGATCCAGATCATCCTCATAAACATCCACACCGACGGGCACATCAACGCTTTCCTCGGCTTCTCCGGTAATTCCACCCATGGCCCCGTAAATTCTATCTATGGCCGTCCGTATTTCGTCTCCGTGACCCACAGCAACCGACACCCGTGATCCGGAAAAATGCTTTTCCAGCAGGGAGGTCGTGGTCAGGTCCCAGGGTTCGTTTATAATTAAAACCACATCGGAATTCTCTCCCTGAAGCGGCAGGATTGCATGATGTCTCAGAAAATCTATAGAAACTCCGTCAAGCAACACGGGCTTTTCCGGATATTCGTGGCTCCTCAGGTAAGGAATACCCAAAAGAGAAGCCACAATCCTGAGAACCCTTTCTTCGTCAGTAATATCCATCTGCTTTGCCGCTTCCAACAGAGGCCAGTTTAAGGAATAGAGAAGTTCCCTGAGGCCGGCTTTCTTTTCATCTCCGAGCCCGAATTCCCTGGCAAGTTCTTCGACTAAATCTCTGGCAAGATCCATCCAGAAGTAATCTCCTTTAATGTTTTTCCACGATTCTCTCGTCTAAAAATAACACCACCAGCGGTCTGTCATCATTCACGAAAATCTCTTCTGCCGGACTCAGAAAGGCGGAGCTGAGGTTTTGAAAAGACACCTGAGGATAACAGCAGGCCCCGAATTCCAAAACCTGTTCGAAAAACCCTGTAGAACCAGAACGACCTTCCGCACTTTTGTTCAAAAGTTCGGAAAACCTCAGAGCTTCCGTTTTCAATTCAGAAAGGACATCACCCAATTCCGGCTCATCGACAAATCGCGCCAGAGCATCCCAGAAGGGTCGTCTGTCGTACTTTAGAACCTCAGTCCTGAATTTTTCGAATTCCTCAACCGCCATTTTCTCGAAAACGTTGATAACCCTTACGTTGAACACGAATTCTTCCTTCCATTCACCGCCAGCCCGTTCGATTTTCGTTCTCAGAGGGTCAACCAGTTCCTCGACGACCTCTCTGGTAACACAAAGTAGCACCGGAGCACCGAGAGGTTCACCAATAAAGGCCTGCCTGTAAAGGCGCAACCACGAAGTGATCCGCTTCGGGATCATATAGCCGAAATAACTTCTTTGAGGAAGATGCTCGGCCGTAATCCTGACCGAATCGTCCACATCCTCATCGAACTCTTCTTCAAGCCCCAGGCTCAGCCGGAATTGAGACTCCAGCTCGTGGACTTTTGATAAATCAGCATCCAGTTCAATATCTCTTTCGTCAAGATCCCGCGCCAGTTCCATTATGAGCGCGGCCTCAACAAACCTTACCCACTCGTCCGATACCTTATTTTCCTCCGGCGTCCTGATAGCCGACCTCAACCTGAGTCTCGACTCTTCCCACTCATCGTGTTCTTTCAGTAAGGATATGGTATCGATCAGATGCTTTTCACCGTGAACCCTGGCGAGATCCTGATATCCTCGATAGATTGCGGCTATTTTACGACGATCTTCGTCTCTTTTGATGACCCGGAACGCCCTTAATTCTCCTCTGTTCCACGGAGGAAACTGCGGTGGCCTCAAAACTTCAAGCACATTAACGGAAGGCAGTACGAGTGAGGCAAATCTGTAAAAAGACTCAGGCAACACGGTAAAAGGAAAAAGAAAAATTTTATCAAATAAGCTCATAGCTCAACCGCTCCTTTAGAGTCCATCATCGTCGTAAAATACAGACTCCGGTTCCGCCACATCTAACTTCCTGCATGCTTTCTGAAGAATAGTCCTTACAGCTCTGCGCCCTTCCTGACCCACGTCGAGAGAAAACTCGTTAACGAAGGAGTCGATATGTTTCATAATTATCCAGTCGTCCATCTCCTGGGCGTACCGTCTGATCAAAGTCATCACCTCGTCGGTATGCTTCCGAGAATAAAGAATACTTTCTCTGATTGCATCTTTAATTGCTTCTGCAAAACCTTCTGGAAAACCGCGTCGTAGTGCAATAACTCCTAGAGGAAGAGGAAGCCCGGTCATATTTTCCCACATCTCCGCCAGATCGCAAACACACGTAAGCCCGTAAGAATTATAAGTCCACCTACCTTCATGGATAACGACTCCGGCATCGACCAGCCCTTTCTGGACGGCGGGCATTATCTCATGAAAAACCATTTCGACCCTTTCGCCACTGTGAAGCCCTGATAACTCCAGCAGTAAATTAGCCGTCGTTCTCTTTCCCGGGATGGCAACCCGGGCATTTTTCAATTCGTCACCGGACATCCTGCGCCTTGAAACCATTATCGGTCCCACTCCCCGGCCGATTGCTCCTCCGGCAGGAAGAAGACAGTAATCCCTCCACACGTCCAGATAGGCGTGAACGGATATTTTAACGACGTCAAGGGCACCATTACAGGCAAGCCCGTTAAGCTCTTCGACATCGGCTATGTGAGCTCTGATAAGGGTCCGGGGTAGAGAGACCCTGCCGGTAATCAGAGGACCGAAAATAAACGTATCATTTGGACATGGAGAAATGCCCAGCGTTATTTCCCTGGTCATGATCAGGACAGCTCCTGTTTAATCAGCCATTTTTTTATAATTGGCACGCTTTTTCGAACAATCGTGCCCGTATTATACATGGCCTCTTCTACACGCCACCGTTTTTTGTCTCTTATGCCCGCCACATTGCTCACACCCCGAAGTGCAATTACCGGAAGGCCAAGACGCACGCAGGCCAGCATGACCGAAGCCGTTTCCAGATCTTCGATCACTGCACCATAAGCCCCGTAGCGTTTTTTTGCAATATCCTCCGAGCCGCTTACGGAGCACACCGACAGTGCTGAACCGTAGTGCAACCGGAAGCCCCCAACCGAAAATCCGCCTTCACCCTCCGAAGGATACCGACCAGGATACGTTCCCTCGGGCAAGGCTTCGATGAATAAAGACAAAAGTTTTTCCGAAATACTCACCCTGTCGAACAGAGACCTTTCTCCGATTCTGTGTGCCGGAATGCCCATAATCTCATAAGACTGTATAACTCCCCGGTCCTGCATAATCCCGTCGTCTCCAAACAGGGCTTCTGTTACGAACACAACGTCACCCACCTTAACCTTATCTTTCAAATAAGTCCCGGCACACCCCGCATGAATTAGAAAGTGAGGCTTATGTTCATAAAAAAGAGCAGCTACCGTAAAGGCTGCATTTGACTTTCCGATACCTGTCGTAACGCAGATAACCGACAAATCATCATCCCAGTTGACGCCGCAGAGCATCTGACCGTAGAAATCGAAAACCTCGCAAAATTCCGTCCCTAAAAGAGGCCTCATTTCCAGTTCTGTAGGGATTACCACCCCTAGTCTAAACCCGGACATTTTGATAACCTGCTTTTTTGCAAAAACCTTTTTAAAGGCTTTTCAATCATAGATAAAAGCAAAATTACTGCAAGAGGCGCATTATGGGACCTGTTGTTGGAGGCTTCCGGCTCGACAATCCGCTTATAATGGCGCCCATGGCGGGAGTAACTCACACGCTTTTCCGCCGACTTGTTGCCATGCACGGTGCAGCAATGGTGGTTTCTGAAATGATCAGCGCTGAAGGCCTTAGAAGAAAGGATCCCGGATCCTTTAAATACGTGACTCTTGATTCCAGTATTCCTGCCCTGCAGGCCTTTCAGCTATTCGGATCGGAACCTGCATCCTTCGAAGAAGCGGTAAAAATCCTGGAGGATCTGGGAGCCCCGGTAGTTGACATTAATGCCGGTTGTCCTGTACCGAAGGTTGTCCGGAAAGGAGCAGGAGCAGCTCTTCTGAGAGAACCCAGCCGCCTCTACAGGATTGTGGAGAGGGTTAAGAAAACATCTACTCTGCCGGTAACGGTAAAACTCAGACTCGGATGGGATTCAGGATCGATAAACATATGCGAAGTTGCCAAAAATCTTGAAGAACTGGGAGTTGCGGCCATTACAATCCATGCCAGAACCGCAAAGCAGCTCTATTCCGGGCAGGCTCAATGGGAATGGATAAAAAAGGTTAAAAAAGACATCCGGGTTCCGGTGATAGGAAACGGGGACGTTGGATCTTTGAAAGATCTGCTCAGGATGTACGGGGAAACGGGCTGTGACGGGATTATGATCGGCAGAGGCGCTCTAGGAAACCCCTGGCTCTTCCAGGCAGGCGCAGCTCACTTCAGGCCGGACTCTGTGAACCCACCCCCTGACGATTGGTCAGTCTTTCACGGTACGGCAAAAGCTTACATCAGGCTTCTGGCAGAAGCACCTGAAGAACTTTCTTTTTTGCGTAATCCGGCTATAATAAGAAAAAACCTTATGTGGTTCTCCAGAGGTTGCCCGGCATCCTCGGAATTCCGGGGAAAGATAAATGAGAGCAAAACGGTCAAAGAAATGCTAAGTGCTTTCGACAGATGGTTTGAACAGGTAATTCTCAAAAGCAATGTGTCGTTCCTTGAAGCAAAAAAGTTGATCGGGGAGAGTTAACAGGATGAAGATTATCGTCGCAAAAACCGCGGGATTCTGCAACGGAGTGCGATATGCTCTTGAGATGACTCTCGAGGCAATCCGTAACAAAAAGGCCGACGAATGCATCTGCACTCTGGGCCCTCTTATACACAACCATCAGGTACTGGCAATGCTTAAAGAAAGGGGCGTGGAGGAGATTCAATCTCCGGACGAAGCAACCGGCAAAATCGTGGTCATTCGTGCTCACGGCGTACCCCCCGGTGTGAGAAAGGAGCTGTATCGTAAAGCCCATCGTGTAATAAACGCAACCTGCAAACGGGTTGCAAGAGTTCAGGCCGTCATAAAGCAGTATGCCCGCAAGGGATACAGCACCATCATCGTGGGGGACGAAAACCATGCCGAGGTCATCGGTCTAAAAGGTTACGCAGAAGGTAGAGGCATAGTTATTCAAAATGTCAATGACCTGGAAAAGATTCCACAGGGATGTTCAAAGGTGCTCCTGGTAGCGCAGACCACCCAGAACGAGAAGACCTTTGCCGGGATAGTGGAAGCCTTTCGGAGGAAGTTTCCCGGGGGCGTTGTTAAACATACAATATGCGGGGCCACGAGAGAAAGACAGGAAGAAGTTCGCAAGCTGGCCGGAATTGTGGAGGCCATGGTGATCGTCGGGGGATACCACAGCGGAAACACGATAAGGCTTGCCGAAGTTGCCCGCTCCACGGGAATACCCACATACCATGTGGAAACAGAGAAAGATCTCAACATGAAAGAAATGTCCCGATACAAAACCGTGGGTGTTTCTGCCGGCGCATCAACCCCTCAGTGGCTGATTCACAACGTGGTTCAGGCATTACGGCAACTCGACGATTCATGATGCAAGATGAACACAACCATTCCCGTAAGTGTTATAATTCCAGCTTACAACAGGGCCCGCTTTCTCGTCGAAGCAATAAAATCGGTACTGGCTCAGAAGTTCGTCCGTCCGCTGGAAATAATCGTCGTAGATGACGGTTCTACCGACGAAACCTCTCGGGTCGTCGATAGCTTTATCCCTCAAATAACCTATTTCTACCAGGAACACTCAGGGGTAAGCAGCGCAAGGAACCGGGGGATATGCATCTCCTCCGGCGAATGGATCGCTTTTCTGGACTCAGACGATCTGTGGAAACCCGAAAAGCTCTTCAGGCACTGGGCCTTTATCCTTGCTAACCCTCATTTGCTCATATCTCAAACAGAAGAAATCTGGATACGAAAGGGCCGAAGAGTAAATCCCAGGAAATACCATAAAAAACCGGAAGGACTCTGCTTCGAGCGCCTTCTTGAACGATGTCTGATAAGCCCTTCTGCCGTTATGATTCACAGGAAGCTTTTCGACGAGGTAGGGCTTTTCGACGAAAACCTCCCCGCCTGCGAGGACTACGACCTGTGGCTCAGGATAGGATGCCGCCATCCCGTCGGGCTTTTGAAAGAACCCCTTGTTATAAAAAGAGGAGGACACGAAGACCAGTTATCTTCATCTGTGCCTGCCCTCGACAGGTATCGCATTCAGGCAATTGTAAAGTTGCTGATCAAAGAGCCTCTGTCAAAAGGACAAAGGCAGGAGGCGTTAAAAATGCTCGAGAAAAAGTGCCGTATTTATGCAGCAGGTTGCGCAAAAAGGGGGCGCACCGAGGAAGCCCGGTTTTATTTATCTTTACCCGAAGTATTCGCCGATTCTCGGGAACAACCCTTAAGGCCTGAACTTTCGCATATAGAATTCGTTGCAGGGACAAACATCCCGCCTTTGAACAGGGCAAGATGAAAAGATCCGCTGACGCGGCCTTCTTGGGAAAAACGCATAATTCCGCTTACACCTTCAAAATATTCCTGCCTTCCCAGGAAAGCCCGAAAATCGGCGACCGTTACCGAAGGCCCTGTTTTTCTCAAGCGCAGGCTTTTAACGTAAGATGCGTAAACAGTGGCCGCATCGTAAAAGAGGCTGTCTATCCATTCAGGTGCCCGCAGAAACTTTCTCTTGAACCGCTCGAAGAAGGAATTCCAGGGATGGTATTCAGGATCACCGACGCAGGGCCTAACAAAAATAAATCGATTCAAGTAACCTGGAGGAACCCGCCTGGCCATATGCTGATCGAAATATGAGGGTACCAGAAAAAAACCCGAATATCCCAGGCTCATTATTCTGGAGTAGACTTGATTAATCCATTGAGGCGACCCGGAAAGCCATATCACTCTAGGTTTTCCGGCAATAACGGACTTGATCTCATCACACGGCTCATCCTGACCGCCTTTCCATTTCACAACACGGCAGGGTGCTTTTCCGGAATCCCAGGCTTTTTCAAAAGCGGAATAAAGAACACTTCCGTACCCATCGGGCTCCAGCACAATCACAAAGGAAGAAACATCATCCGATGTTCCTTTCACAAGCGAGGCGACATACTTGCCTTCTTCGCCATCCGTAGCAACGAATGAGAAGACCTGCGAAAGCTCCTTTAACCCCTCATGCGAAGATGTCGGGGCAATAATCACGGCATCGGGGCGACGCTCCACAATTTTCAGGATTTCGCTAAAGGGCAGTTGAACAAAGAAAACTCCGAAAGACCTCTCGGAAACGTATGAAAGGATGTTCTCTCTTTCCCAGTCCACATAATAGAGAGAAACCTCAATTCCGGCATCCTTAAAGGCTAACTCCATGCCCCTTCTGGCCGCCAAACCCTCATCCTTCAGCGGACCGCTTAAAGGCAGCAGGGCCATAATCTTCCCGGGATCATGCCCGGGGGGCCTGACCACTTCCGTCTCCGGGGTTCTTTCTCGAGAAACTTCAGGACTTTTCGGCCATTTCAGATAGACCAGCAGAGAGGCGGCAATAAGTATCAAAAGCAGTAAAACATATCGACGACGACGGCGCCTAGGCCTCCTCCGCAACCCCACCGGACCTTCCCCGGAATATAAGCCTGACAGGACTCTGAGACAGTTGAAAAGCCGAACGAAACTGGTTTACCAGATAACGCTCATAAGAAAAATGAATATCATCGGGCCTATTACAGAAAAGCACAAAGGTCGGCGGGCGCGTAGATGGCTGTGTGACATAATAAAATTTCAGAGGCCGACCACCTCTTTGAGGGGGATGATGTTTCTCAAGGATACTTCGAAAGACTCTGTTAAGAACGCCGGTTCCTATTCTGGTCGAATATTGATCGAACACTTCAAGGGCCAGCTTAAGCACCTTTCGGACATTTTGCCCCGTAAGAGCCGACATGGGCACCACCGGCGCAAAGGGAAGAAACTGAAACCGGCGGCGTACATCCTCAATAACCCTATGAGCTTCCCTTTTATCGGACTGAATCAAATCCCACTTGTTAACACCTATGATACACCCCTTGTACCGCCTCTGAATATAACCCCCTATGTGCAGATCCTGATCAGTGGGTCCTTCCGTTGCATCAATAAGGATAACAGCAATATCGCTTTTATCGATACTTTCCAGAGATTTTACAACACAGATCTTTTCCAGCTTCTCCTTGATTCGCGCCCTTCGTCTTATACCGGCCGTATCGACCAGAACGAACCGCCTTCTTTTGTATTCCAGCTCCACATCCACGGCGTCTCTGGTCGTCCCCGGCATGTCACTGACAACCATTCTGGGCATACCCAGCAGGCAATTCACGAACTGAGATTTCCCCACATTGGGCCTTCCAACCACTGCCATTCGGATAATGTCGGTGTTGTCCTGAATACTAAGATCTACCGGCGGTTCTTTACGGATTGGGAGTTTATCAACGATTCGATCGAGCAGATCTTCAACACCATGTCCGTGAATGGCGCTTAACGGTATGACTTCTTCCACTCCCAATTCGTAGAACTCTCCCACCAGTTCTTCCTGTCTGGGCCCGTCAACCTTGTTTACCGCAACGATAAGAGGTTTTTCTACCCGTCGTATTTCCCTGACGATCTCTTTTTCTTCGGGATGCAGACCCGATCGTACATCGCACAGTAAAACCACCAGATCGGACTCATTGATAGCCAGCTTCACCTGTTCCTGGACCTCTGCTTCAACCCCATCTCGAGCATCACTCATGATGCCCGCAGTATCCATAAGGAAAAAATGCCTGCCCTGCCACTCCACATCGGCATACAACCTGTCGCGGGTAACTCCCGGAAGATCGTCTACTATGGCACGCCTGCTCTGCGTCAAACGGTTAAACAGGGTGGATTTTCCAACATTAGGTCGTCCTATAATTGCAACAATCGCCATATCCTCTCTTAGTATCCCGATTCATTGACTCATAGATGCCAGGAATTCGGCGTTATCTCTGGTGCCCATCATTTTGTCAAGGAGAAACTCCATCGCATCAACAGGATTAAGCGGAGAAAGAAGCTTCCTCAGAATCCAGATGCGATTCAAATCCTCGGGCGGCAGTAATAGCTCTTCTTTTCTGGTACCCGATTTATTGATATCTATGGCCGGGAATATCCTTCTGTCGGCAAGCCTTCTATCAAGAACAATCTCCATGTTACCGGTTCCCTTGAATTCTTCGAAAATCACCTCATCCATTCTGCTTCCGGTATCAATCAGGGCCGTGGCAACGATAGTAAGACTACCCCCTTCTTCGATATTTCTCGCCGCCCCGAAAAACCTTTTAGGACGGTTCAAAGCATTTGAATCCAGACCTCCCGAAAGAATCTTGCCGCTTGGAGGTACAACTGTGTTGTAAGCCCTTGCAAGTCTGGTAATGCTGTCCAGAAGTATAACCACATCCCTTTTATGTTCCACCAACCGCTTTGCCTTCTCGATAACCATTTCCGCAACCTGCACATGTCTCTGCGCAGGTTCGTCAAAGGTGGAACTCACCACCTCCGCCCTCACATTGCGTTCCATATCCGTCACTTCTTCGGGACGCTCGTCAATAAGGAGCACTATAAGGTAGGCCTCGGGATGGTTTATAGATATGGCGTTGGCAATATTCTGCAGGAGCATGGTCTTTCCGGTCCTTGGCGGGGCAACTATCAATCCGCGTTGACCGAAACCTATGGGAGTCAGCAGGTCCATGATTCGGGTAGAAAAATTATCGGGGTC
Organism: Thermodesulforhabdus norvegica; assembly: GCF_900114975.1. Lineage (NCBI taxonomy): Bacteria > Pseudomonadati > Thermodesulfobacteriota > Syntrophobacteria > Syntrophobacterales > Thermodesulforhabdaceae > Thermodesulforhabdus > Thermodesulforhabdus norvegica. The sequence goes on along the minus strand of NZ_FOUU01000002.1, from coordinate 419,676 downwards.
CGTTTCCAGCCTGATGCGGCGATTGGGGTATATGGGCGTAAGATTATCGAAGAGAATCTTGTTCTTTGCCACCTCAGGCGGTTCGTAGTTTATGGCCTCTACCTTCAGAAGAGCAAAATACCTTTCGTTGTCTTTGGGAGGTCGAATCTGCCCGGAAACCGTATCACCCGTTCGCAGATTGAAACGCCTTATCTGAGACGGGGATACATAGATATCGTCGGGCCCCGGTAGGTAGTTATAATCCTGAGTTCTCAGAAAACCGAAGCCATCGGGCAGTACCTCCAGGACCCCTTCCCCGTAAATTATTCCCTGCCTTTCTGCATGAGCCTGAAGCAGGGCAAAGATAAGATCCTGCTTCCTCATGGAAGCGGCGCCCTCAATCCCGTACTGCTCGGCCAGGTAAAGAAGATACTTGATATTCTGTTTCTTAAGGTCGGCAAGATTCATTATACCCTGGTAAGGAGTCTCAGGCACCCCAGCTTCCAACTCGTTCTGATCCCTCTCGTTTAAATCGTTCGGATGCACCATGACCTCTTCCTTCCTTTCCCCAATTTTTTTCTTAATCTACCGGGTAACTCGATTGAATTGTAGTGGCCGGAAATGTCGATCAAACAACAGATACGCCTAAAACCCGAGCTTTGTCCACAAACTCGGCCTGTCAAAGCCCTTATCGATTTCCTCTCGACATCGTGCAAGCATTTCTTGAGCCTCTTTTACCTTGCCCATTTCGTTCATTTCCGAAAGATATTCGGAAAGGGCATATTCGAGCCTGCCTGCGGCCGCTCTGTACTCGCCTCGCTTCATGTAAAAGCGTGCCACGTATAATTCATACTCGGCAAGTTTCTTACGACATTCAACGGCTTTATCCCGGGCTTTTTGAGCCCAAACCGTTCCAGCGTAGGCCTGGGTAATCCGCTCAAAAACCGTAAGGGCCCTGCGCAACTGGCCATGATCCCTATCAATAGAACGCGCCATATTGGCGTAACACATTCCCAGCTGATAAAGCACATAGGGCACGACGGGATTACCGGGATGAAGCCTGGCAAACTGCTCATAGGCAGCCGCCGCTTCCTCGTACTTTTCATCCAGATAATAAGCGTCTGCAAGCTTCAATTCGGCAAGAACTACGTACTTGCTGTAGGGATATTGCTGAATTATTTGCTCAAAAGCCTTCTGGGCATCTCCATAATCCTTATCCTGAATGCTCTGAAGCCCTTTCCATACCAGCTGATCCGGCGTCGCACCTATTTCCGAACCGGATTCGAAGAGATCTCCAAAATAAAATTCCATCAGGTTAGTACCACACCCACCGACCAGCAGGACGCAAAAGAGAACACAAACTATTTCAAACAAAGCCCTGCGCTTTATATCCATCCCCCGCATCGCATCGTCTCAAATCTCATGGTAATATCTAATAAAGAAGCCTGACTGCATTATAACCGAAAGATTCTCATCTTAATCTCAATTACAGCACGGTGGAATTATAACGAGACGCTCATGGAGACACGGTTGGCCACATACCTTCATTGTTTTCAATATACAAGCCGGCAGAATAGGCCGCTATTGCACCATCACTTACGGCCGTAACAATCTGACGCAACGGCTTCGACCTCACATCACCTGCCGCAAAAACCCCCGGTACGGAAGTTCTCATGTTTTCATCGGTCACAATAAAGCCTCCATCATCTCTACCGATTGCCGGAGGCACAAAAGAAACGTTGGGACTTAAACCGACGAATATGAACACCCCGCTCACAGGTAGACTATATTCCCTGGCATCGCTCTTATTATAAAGAACAACCTCCTCTACCCCGCTATCTCCCCGAATTTCGCGCACCTCAGTATTCCACAATATGCTTATCTTGTCATTGGATTTAGCTCTCTCCTGTAAAACCATTGCGGCTCTGAGCCTATCACGCCTGTGAATGAGATACACCTTACGGGCAAAGCGGGTAAGATAGACTGCTTCTTCAACCGCCGTGTCCCCCCCTCCTACCACCGCAACATCCTGCTCCCTGAAAAACGGAGCATCGCAGACGCCGCAATAGGAAACGCCGGAGCCCACAAATTCTCGCTCCCCCCTTACCCCCAGGGCTCTAGGTGTAGCACCGGAGGCGATTATAACGGTTTTTGCCCGGTAGGTTGCTCCATCCGTCACGATCTGCTTGACAGGTCCCTGAACCTCAAGGGCGGTTACTTCGGCCTGAATTCTCTCAACACCGAAGGAATCCACATGTTCGTTAAACCTGCGGGCAAGCTCAAAAGCCTCTATCGGCTCCGCAAAGCCGGGATAATTCTCCACCTTTTCGTAATTCAGCAACTGCCCACCCGGAGCGAACCTTTCCAATATCAGCGTTTTCAACCTCGACCGGGCCGCATAAATCCCCGCCGCACAACCCGCAGGCCCGGAGCCGATAACAACCACATCATAGATGCCAGACACTTCCGACATTGTCCGGAACTCTAGGCAATAAGCCGGTCGATCACGGCGGAAATCTGAGACTTACCGACAGCCCCCGTTATCTGATCGACCACATTGCCGTTTTTAAAGAAGATGAGTGTGGGAATAGCCCGGATTCCGAATTTGGAGGGCGTCTGAGGATTTTCATCCACGTTGCACTTACCGACCTTGATCTTACCATGATACTCATTGGCAATCTCATCAATCACCGGAGCTATAGCTCGACAGGGTCCGCACCATGCTGCCCAAAAATCGACAAGTACGGGAATATCGGATTTAAGCACTTCAGACTCAAAATTCTTATCGGTGATCTCCACAATATTTCCCGCCATAGCCATTCTCTCCTCAAAAACAAGTTCTTATGAATTACACCCAGAACGTTTCCGAAAGACACAGCACTTGGACTATATCCACCCCTTATCCTATTGTCAATCATGTACTGGAAAAATACCCTTCCCCGGCACTCCGACCCATCCCCCACAAACCTTTACCACTTCAGGAAGTAAATTAGTCGTAGCTTCGATTCCCCGACAAGCAAGGCTCTCTCAGGACAGAAACTTCTTCTTCAAATCATCCCAGGGAGTAAAAACCATTACCAAAATCGCCGTTATCAAATAAAAGGCAAACACAGAAGCCGGAAAAGTCAGGTACAAAAAAGCATACACCGGAAACACTGCCGCACAGGACAGTGCAAACCTTATAACGTATTTCAACCAGCCTCCCTGATCCTTTCGATCCTCCATGGCCTGACTCCGCTATCGTGTTATTTATCGGTTTATTACAACACCTTGACGACAAATCATACCGGGTGATCTTTTTTTCACGAGCCTTTTACTACCCGTCGCATCTTTAACCTGTCAAGCAAATAAATTTAGGTTTTTTATTTGCGCCTCAGATCATATTTGTGTATATGAGCACATGTAGGAACGAATATGTTGTGAACAGCACACTAAGCGGGCAGTAACGCCGGTTCTTTCGGGCTTGTCCATTTTAAGAATTTCGTCACATTTACAACGGGAGGAAAGTGATGGGTGGTCCGGTTAACCAAAGCATCCTCGTTGTTGGCGGTGGAATGAGCGGTATGACCGCCGCCATTGAAGCCGCCGAGGCAGGATATGAAGTGTATCTGGTAGAAAAAAATCCTTATCTGGGCGGCAGAGTGGCTCAGTTGAATCAGTATTTTCCGAAGCTGTGCCCTCCTTACTGTGGTCTTGAGATAAACTTCAGGCGGATTAAGCAAAATCCCAGGATCCATGTCCTGACCCTTGCAGAAGTGGAAGGCATAACAGGTCATGAGGGCAATTTCTCCGCTACCGTGGTCGTAAAACCCAGATATGTTAACGAGAAGTGTACCTGTTGCGGCAAATGCGCCGAAGCAACCACACTTGAAATAGATAATCCCTTCAACTTCGGGATGGATAAGATCAAGGCTGCCTATCTACCCCACGACCTGGCGTATCCCATGAGATATGTCATTGATCCGGTTCTCGTACAGAGCCCCGAGGCAAAAAAGGTTAAAGAGGCCTGTCCTTATGATGCCATTGACCTGGACATGCAGCCTCAGAAGGTCGAGCTCAACGTAGGAGCCATAATCTGGGCTACCGGATGGAATCCCTACGATGCAAAAAAACTCGATACCTACGGGTTCGGCACTTACAAAGACGTAATAACAAACGTGATGATGGAGCGCATGGCTTCCTGGAACGGACCGACTCAGGGCAAAATCCTTCGCCCCTCCAACGGTCAGCCCCCTGAGACCGTGGCTTTCGTGCAATGTGCCGGATCGAGAGACGAAAATCATTTGCCTTTCTGTTCGAGCATATGCTGTCTCGCCTCCATGAAGCAGGCCACCTATGTGAGAGAGCAAATTCCCGACGCAAAGGTTTACATTTTTTACATAGATATCCGGGCAAAGGATCGTTACGAGGATTTCTACAACAGGGTCAAAAATGACGAAAAGGTTACCTTCTTCAAGGGCAAGGTTGCCAAGATCGAACAGGCTGAAGGATCAGACCAGCTGGTTCTTCATGTTGAAAACACAATGACGGGAGCTCTGGAGCAAATCTCCGCCGATCTGGTCGTGCTGGCAACGGGCATGGAACCCAGCACGGTATCACAGCCCCTTCCCATACCGGTAGCCTACGATGACTACCAGTTCCTGCCCGGGCTTGTGGTCCAGCCCGGCATTTACGCAGCCGGCTGTGTTCGTACCCCCACAAACGTTGCAGAAGTGGTACAGGACGGAACGGCAGCGGCCATAAAGGCCATTCAGTCGATTTCAAGGAGGTAATCCCATGGAGAAAAAGATTGGCGTTTATATTTGTACGGGTTGCGGAATCGGGGAGGCCCTGAACCCGGAGCAACTGGGCAATGTGGCACAGGAAGAATACGGCGTAGCCGTCTGCAAAACCCACCCATTCCTGTGCAGCAAGGAAGGCGTGGACGTAATAAAGTCCGACATAGCCGAAGGCGTGAATACCATCGTAATAGCGGCATGCTCTCCCCGCGTGATGTACGACCTTTTTAACTTCGACGGTTGCATCGTCGACCGGGTTAACATCCGAGAACAGGTCGCCTGGTGCCAGCCCCCCGGCGAAGAAGATACGCAGATGATGGCCGAAGACTACCTCAGGATGGGTCTTGCTAAAGTAAACAAAATGGAGCTACCAGAGCCCTATAAGCCCGAAGAAGAAATGTCCAGGGACGTTCTCGTCGTAGGCGGTGGAGCAGCAGGGCTTGCAGCAGCACTGGCAGCAGCAGATGCGGGGTACAAGGTAACGCTGGTAGAAAAGGAAAAAGAGCTGGGTGGCTTCGTGAGAAAGGTAAAGGAGGTTGCAACCCTTCCTTACAAAGCCTTCAAGAGCGGTTATCTGGACGAATACATCGAAAAGGTAAAGAACCACGAAAACATCACGGTTTACACGGAAGCAAAGATTCTCAAGACCGCAGGCGGACCTGGATTGTTCGACGTCACGATTTCTCAAAACGGTAGCTCCGTCGAGCACCGCTTTGGGGCAATAGTTCTCGCTGCAGGTTGGGTACCTTACGATCCCAAAAAGCTCGACCCAAAACTGGGTTACGGCCGTTACGACAACGTCGTAACAGGCGTGGAATTCGAAGAAATGCTGGCTCAGGGAAATCTTAAACGGCCAAAAGACGGAGGCAGTGTAAACTCCGTTGCCTTTCTGCTCTGTGCAGGATCCCGTGACCCCAATCATCTACCCTACTGTTCCACAACCTGTTGCATCAGCTCTCTGAAGCAGGCTCTGCAGATAAAGGAGCAAAATCCAGACGCCAATGTTTATGTATTTTTCAAAGAGATGCGAACACCCGGTCAGGCAGAGGATCTCTACAGGAAGGCTCAGGAGGCGGGGGTAATATTCCTCAGATGCCAGGATCCCCAGGTAGAATCGGGAGCAACGGGGCTCACCGTCAAGGGATATGAAGATCTTGTGGGCGAGGAGGTCGAAGTTGACGGTCTCGATCTTGTCGTCCTTGCCACCGGCATGGTTCCCGTTACGGCTTTCGGAGAAAACGTGGTAGCAAAACCGGAAGATCAGAAAGAGGAAGAAGAGCCGGTACCAACTGACATCATTTTGAAATCCGACGTGCTCAACCTTGAATATCGTCAGGGACCTGAAGTACCGATTCTTAAGTACGGTTTCCCCGACTCTCACTTCATTTGCTTCCCCTATGAAAGTCGCCGCACCGGAATTTACGCGGCAGGATGTGTGCGCCGTCCGATGGGCGTTGCAACGGCAATTGAGGACGGAACCGGTGCCGCCATGAAGGCAATTCAGTGCATTGAAATGGTACACAAGGGGATGGCCGTACATCCTCGAGCCGGAGACATGTCTTTTCCGGAATTCTTCATGCAGAGATGTACTCAGTGCAAGCGATGCACCGTTGAATGCCCCTTTGGTGCAATAAACGAAGACGAAAAGGCAAATCCCCTTCCCAACCCGACCCGGTGCAGGCGCTGTGGCGTGTGTATGGGAGCATGTCCCGAACGGATCATCTCCTTCAAGAATTATTCAGTGGGCATGATTGGCGACATGATAAAAGCCATGAACGTCCCCGATGAATACGAAGAAAAGCCACGGATCCTCGTTCTCGCCTGTGAAAACGACTCGTACCCTGCTCTTGATATGGCAGGTGTGCGCCGCATGAAGTACAATCCCTGGATAAGGGTGATCCCTCTCCGTTGCCTGGGTTCCATGAACCTGATATGGATTGCCGATGCACTGTCTTCGGGCATTGACGGAGTTCTACTCCTCGGCTGCAAGTACGGCGAAGACTATCAGTGCCATTTCATCCGGGGTAGTGAGCTGGCCAACATCAGGCTCGGAAAGATCAAGGAAACACTGGATCGACTGGTTCTGGAATCCGAGCGGGTACGATTCGAAACCGTAAGCATAACGGACTACGCAAAGTTGCCTGAAATTCTGGATGATTTTGCAAAGAAGATAGAAGAGATCGGGCCCAATCCGTACAAAGGTTTCTAGAAGACGAGGCGAAGGGGGATCTTGTTTCCCCTTCCCCGGCTTTATATGCACATCAGGTCTAGGAAGTAGCAAAGGAGGACGAATATGGGCATTAAGGTTGACCCGACGTTAATGAAAGAGCTCGAGATTTACGGGCTAAAAGACGCTAAAAAGTGTTTCCACTGTGGAAACTGCACGGCCGTGTGCCCTCTTTCGGAAAACAAAACACCTTTTCCCAGGAAGCTGGTCAAGTATGTGCAGCTTGGGCTGAGAGACAAGATCTTAAGGAGCCCGGAACCGTGGCTGTGCTATTACTGCGGGACCTGCTCTGAAAAATGCCCCCGGGGAGCCGACCCGGGAGAGACCATGATGGTTATGCGCCGTTATCTGACGGCACAATACGACTGGACCGGTTTTGCCCGAAGGTTTTATACATCAGAAAAATTCGAAATCGTCGCCATAGTTATTGTGGCCGTACTGGTGGGGTTGGGACTCCTTATTTTTAATACAGGAAACCCTGACTGGGAGCACGCCCGTCTTAATTCGGTATGGCCCAAAGAAAAGATCGAACTGGCCGACCTCATCATGGCGGCAGTTCTATCTTTTCTCCTTCTCAGTAACGCCTACCGTTGCATGAAGTTCATTCTGGGCGATCTGGTGGGCAAGATACCTTTCAAATATTACCGGGCAGAGTTTAAAGAGCTCGTTGTCAATTTTCTGACCCAGAAGAGATGGGCAAAGTGCGAAGACAAGATGCAGTGGTTTGTGCATCTCATGATTATGACCGGTTACAGCACCGCCTTCCTTCTTGTGGTCGGTCTGATCAGATTGTTCCAGCGTGACGAAATCTATCCGCCTCTGCACCCCATAAGACTGCTCGGTTACTATTCAACGGCAGCCATACTCTACGGCTGTACTTACGCTCTTATCGGAAGGATCCGGAAGAGCAAACCCCCTTACAAAAATTCTCATCCCACCGACTGGATGTTTCTGATACTCCTTGAACTGACCACCCTCACGGGCATCTTTATTCACTTCACCCGTCTTCTCGACCTACCTTTTGCCACCTATGCACTCTATGTCATCCACATGATGGTTGCCGTTCCGATGCTTGTGCTTGAAGTACCCTTCGCCAAATGGGCTCACCTTGCCTACCGTCCTCTGGTTCTTTATTTTCTGAGGGTCAAAGATCGTTATCTTGCTGATCAGGAGGCCCTTGAGGCCACTTCGCCTGCGGCGGAAGAACAGGCGGCATAAAAAAGCATACCGGATCGGCCAAGGCCGGTCCGGTTGCTCAGGAATAAGGGTTTTACCTTCACGGGTTGCTGCCTTACCCTTACCTGCATAAGCTCAGAACATTCCATCAATCCCACCCTTTTAAAACCGGCAAAACCTTCTCCGAGCAGATTTTGGTCTCCCTCGTGTCCGGTCACAAACTCCGGACATTCTCAATCCCTTTCCTACTGGCTGAAGTTGAAAGCAAGCTAAAGGCATCCGGTTTAAAGCATCCTCTGCGGAGATGCTGAAGTCAGAAGGGCTATTGGGTGTTTTTCGGTTCCCTCCGGACGGGTGATTCATCAACGTTGACATGTGAATATTAGATCTGTATTAAAAACAGGTGGTCGCAATACGAATCCATGTTCACACAGTTATGATTGGCGATAAGGAAATGCGGCTTAAGGCATTGAAGAAGCTGCAATTTAAGCTGCAGGAGCTACAATCCGGTCGGAGGTTGCGAATGTGGAGTAAGGGCGCAGGGAAGTGGGGCATTGTTTTTGTAATTTTCGGAATCACGGCTCTTTTCGGCTGTAATGACGGAACCAGCAGGCAGTCTTCTCAGGCCGCTATGCCTCCTCCTGAAGTAACCGTGGTTGTCGTTGAACCAAGAGACGTAACCCTTAGCACAACCCTTCCCGGTCGTGTTGCCGCTTATCGAACGGCCGAAATTCGGCCTCAGGTCAGCGGTCTTCTATTGAAGCGCTTTTTCAAAGAGGGATCTGAGGTAAAGGCCGGTGATATGCTTTATCTTATAGACCCTGCTCCTTTCAAAGCAGCACTGGAGAATGCCGAAGCAGCCCTGGCAAAGGCACAGGCCAACCTTCCGGCGATAAAAGCAAGGGCCGAGCGGTATGAGAAATTGAGAGTCGATGGAGCCATAAGTCAGCAGGACTATGACGATGCTGTATCTGCCTTAAAGCAGGCACAGGCCGATATCGCATACTGGAAAGCCCAGGTAGAAAAAGCCCGTATAGACCTCGGTTACTGTTACATAAGGGCTCCCATCTCCGGCAGAATTGGAAAATCTTTCGTTACCGAAGGCGCCGTTGTGACGGCTTACCAATCTCAGCCACTGGCGGTTATCCATCAGCTCGACCCGGTCTATGTCGATGTGACTCAGTCCACGGTGGAACTGCTTCAACTTAAACGGCGCGTTGAAGAGGGAATACTTCGGAACGATGCGCCTTCCCTGAACAATGTTACCCTGATCCTTGAAGACGGAACCACTTATCCCCACGCGGGAACGCTTCAATTCAGAGATGTCTCCGTCGATCCGACAACCGGGTCGGTGGTGATCAGGATTGTTTTCAACAACCCTGATCGTACTTTGCTTCCGGGGATGTTCGTGCGGGCAACTGTAAACGAGGGAACGAGGCATGGTGCGCTTCTGGTTCCACAAGAGGCCGTTATGAGAGATCGCGGAGGGAATCCCTATTGCCTGGTGGTAAATCAGGAAAACAGGGTGGAGATGCGGATGCTTCAGATCGACCGCGCTGTTGACAACCTGTGGCTCGTTACATCGGGCATTGCTCCGGGTGATCGAGTCATCGTTGATGGGCTTCAGTTTGTACGAGCGGGAATGGTCGTGAAGCCGGTTCTTTCTCAGGAGGAAAAGTAATGCTTTCCAGGTTTTTTCTAGATAGGCCGGTATTTGCATGGGTAATTGCCATCGCCCTTATGAGCGCAGGGCTTTTGGCCATCCATTTTCTGCCCGTTTCTCAATATCCCGAACTGGCTCCTCCCGTTATAGCCGTTGAAGCCTTCTATCCGGGCGCTTCGGCCGAGACTGTGGAAAGTACGGTCACCCAGATAATCGAACAGAAAATGACGGGACTCGACAGGCTGTGGTACATTTCGGCCTACAGCAGTTCCTCAGGCGCCAGCCGGATTGAACTGACCTTTGCACCGGGTACCGACCCCGACATTGCCTGGTCCAAAGTTCAGAACAAACTGCAACTGGCCATGGCCAGCCTTCCAGAAGTGGTACAACGCCAGGGAGTAGAAGTCAGTAAATCGACCAGAAACTACATGCTCGTGGTGGGAATTGTATCAGAAGACGAAAGCCTGAGCGAAAACGATCTTCGTGATTATGCCATTTCCAATCTCGAGAAGGTTCTTGCCCGAATACCGGGAGTTGGAGAAGTCGAAGTCTTCGGAACGGAACATGCCATGAGAATATGGCTGGATCCGGACAGGTTGACCAATTATTCCCTTACCGTAGAAGACGTGGTCGGGGCGCTTGAAGCTTATAACGTTGAAGTTTCTGCGGGACAGTTTGGCGGTTCCCCTGCTATTTCCGGACAGAGGCTCAACGCCTCTATCGTCGTCCAGCACTATCTTCAAGCCCCCGAAGAATTCGAAAACATTCCCATAAGGATCAATCAAGATGGTTCCACAGTGAGGATTGGCGACGTTGCCAGGGCTGAGCTGGGAACAGAACGTTACGATATTTTCGCCAGATATAACGGGAAGCCTGCGGCATTCATGGCCATTCGAAAAGAGCCCGGAGCCAATTCACTTGAGACGGCGGATAGAATAAAGAAAAGGCTGGAGGAGTTAAGTCGGTATTTCCCGCCTGGAGTAAGGGTAGTCTATCCTTACGATACGACGCCTTTTACGCGTGTGGCCATTCATGAGGTCGTAAGAACTCTGATTGAAGCCATAATTCTCGTTTTCATGGTTATGTGGCTATTCCTGGGCAGTTTTCGCGCCACCATTATCCCCACCATTGCAGTACCTGTTGTTGTTCTGGGAACCTTTGCGGTCATCTGGATTCTTGGTTTTTCCATTAACATGCTCACAATGTTTGCCATGATACTGGCCATAGGACTCCTTGTAGACGATGCCATTGTGGTGGTTGAAAATGTCGATCGCTTAATGGTTGAAGAAGGATTACCGCCAAGACAGGCCACTGCAAAATCCATGGATCAAATCACCGGTGCTCTTATTGGAATAGGCCTCGTCCTTTCTGCCGTATTCGGACCTATGGCCTTTTTCCCGGGATCAACGGGCATAATTTACCGTCAATTTTCCGTAACCATAGCTTCAGCCATGTTACTTTCCGTGGTCGTGGCGCTAATCCTGACCCCTGTTCTAAGTGCAAACATCTTGAAGCCCCTTCCCCCGGGCCATAGGCCTTCCGATACGGCTCCTACGGTTCTCAGACCTTTCTTCCGCTGGTTCGATCGAACTTTCTACCGCTGTCGTGACCTGTACGTCCGCACGGTGAGACACATCATTAGAAAAAGCTCCCCTTATGTCGTCCTGTATTTGATACTTGTGATTATCACGGGCTTCCTTTTTCTCCGTATGCCTACATCATACCTTCCCGACGAAGATCAGGGATTGCTTTTCACTCAGGTAATTCTTCCTTCCGGATCAACACTGGAGCAAACTCAAAAAGTCATGGAACGAATCCAGAGTTATTTTCTGAACCATGAAAGAGAAGCGGTGGAGTCCTTCGCCTATGTGGCGGGCATATCCTTCGCCGGCGAGGCGCAGAATGTGGGCATGGGCTTTGTGAAGCTGAGAGATTGGGAACTAAGGGACAGTGATGAGTTAAGAGCGCGGGCCGTGGTCAATCGGGCCATGAGGGCCTTCGCCGCCTTTAGAGATGCTATGGTTTTCGTGTATCCTCCACCGGCCGTTATAGAGCTCGGAAACGCATCGGGTTTCGATTTTGAACTACTGGATTTCGGCGGGGTAGGCCACGATGCCCTTATGAAAGCACGCGATCAGCTCCTGATGATGGCAGCTCAGGATCCACGAGTAATTCGTGTAAGGCCTAACGGGATGGATGACGCGGCACAGTATAAGATTGATGTGGATTGGGAAAAGGCAGGTGCCCTTGGAATAGACATATCCTCCATCCACACGACGCTATCTGCCGCTTTTGGAGGAACTTACGTTAATAATTTCACCAGGGCCGGCCGGGTCAAAAAGGTCTATGTACAGGCGGATGCCCCTTTCAGGATGCTACCTGAACACCTGAAAAAACTCTACGTGAGGAACAGCAAGGGCGAGATGGTTCCCTTCACGTCCTTCGCCAGTGGCCGATGGACCTATGGAGCAGTAAAACTCGAGCGCTATAACGGATTCCCTTCAATCAACATATGGGGTGAGCCTGCGCCCGGTAAAAGTTCCGGCGAAGCCATGAAGGCTATGGAAGAACTGGCCTCAAAGCTACCGGAAGGAATTGGATTTGACTGGACAGGCCTCTCCTTTCAGGAAAAGATGGCGTCAGCCCAGGCTCCCATTATGTATGCTTTCTCTATATTCGTCATTTTCCTGGTACTGGCGGCGCTATACGAGAGTTGGTCAGTCCCCATCTCGATCCTTCTCTGCCTTCCGCTCGGTGCAATAGGAGGAATCCTGGCATCCAGTCTGAGAGGGATGACAAACGACGTTTACTTTCAGATCGGAATCCTTACAACCCTGGGGCTCACAACCAAAAACGCCATCCTCATCGTCCAGTTTGCAAAAGACCGGGTGGAGAAAGAAGGAATGGATCTCGTGAAGGCAACCGTTGAAGGTGCTCGACTGAGACTCCGGCCTATTGTGATGACTTCGATGGCCTTCGGATTCGGAGTGCTTCCACTGGCAGTAACTAAAGGGCCTGGGTCCGGAGCACAGAATGCAATAGGGGTATGTGTCCTGGGAGGAATGGTAGCATCAACCTTCCTGGCCACCTTCTTCGTACCACTCTTTTACGTGCTGGTATCCAGAGCCGGAAAGTGGAGACGAAAGGCTGTTATGGTCATGCTGATTACCGGACTAATAATTACCGGAGGATGTAGCTTCATCCCTGTGTATGAACGACCTGATGCGCCGATTCCCGAAAAATGGCCCCGGGGAGAGGTGGGTGAAAAGGCAGAAGAGGATACCCGGGCTCCCTTGCCTCAGGAAATCGGCTGGCGTCACTTCATTAACGATCCCAGGATGAAAGAAGTCATCGAGCTGGCACTTCAAAATAATCGGGATCTTAAACTGGCGGCTCTCAAAGTTGAAAAAGCACGGGCCCTTTATGGGGTTCAGAGGGCCGAGCTTTTCCCGGCCCTTACGGGGGAAGCCGCCATGACAAAAGAACGTCAATCTTCTCGCCTTATAAGCCCTGATGAGCCCCGAACCGTTGAACAGTACAGCCTGAACCTGGGAACAGCATCATGGGAGATAGACTTTTTTGGCAGGATAAGAAGTCTTGAGAGGCAGGCCCTGGAGGAATATCTTTCAACGGAGGCCGCAAGAAAAAGTGCTCAAATTCTGCTTATTGAGGAAGTGGCCAGAGCGTACCTTGCCCTGGCGGCAGATCGTGAAGGGCTTGCTCTCGCCGAAAATACCCTAAAGACCCAAGAAGAGATGTACAGGCTCATTCGAAAACGCTATGTAGAAGGGGTTGCAACGGAACTCGATCTCCGGAGAGCGGAAACTCAGGTGGAATCCGCAAGGCGCGATGTTGCCGAATATACCCAGAGGATAGCCCAAGACAAAAATGCTCTGGATCTCCTCGTCGGTATGCCGGTTCCGGAGAGGCTTCTTCCGGAGAGTCTCCAGACTCTGGTGCCACCCCGGGACATTTCCCCCGGACTGTCTTCGGAAGTTCTGCTGAATCGCCCGGACATAATAGCAGCAGAACACAGACTTAAAGCCGCTTATGCTTCAATCGGCGCTGCCAGAGCCGCCTTCTACCCCAGGATTTCTCTTACCACACTGCTTGGGGTTGCAAGCGATGATCTTCTGAATCTGTTCGATTCCGGAACCGGAATCTGGAGATTTACACCACAACTCAACATACCCATCTTCGACACCCGTATATGGGCGGCATACAGGGTGAGTAAGGTCGAAAGGGACATAGCTATAGCCGAATACGAAAAGGCAATTCAAAATGCCTTTCGTGAAGTTGCCGATGCCCTTGCCGTAAAAGCCACCATAGACGACCAGGTCAGGGCTCAGGAGTCTCTGGTAAGAGCACTGGAGCGGAGCTACGAACTATCCCAAAAGAGATACTTGAACGGCATAGATTCTTACTTAAGCGTTCTGGATGCCCAGCGCTCCCTTTACGATGCGAAAGAGCAACTCATTATGCTCAAATTGACCAGGCTCGCCAACCATATAACCTTATATGCCGTGCTGGGGGGTGGAGTAAACTAACCCGACGAGAGACTGCCCGACGAGGCCATCAGGCAGTCTCAAAGGTTTTTCACCGGCGATATCAGCCCGTCCCATCACTTATCTTTTCAAGGAACTTTTGCACCTTTTCACTGGGCTTCTTTTCCAGGAAATCACCGAGTATCTCCCGGGCTTTAGCAACCTGATGCCTCGAATTCAGATACTCGGCATACTCGATAACCAGAGATTCATTCTCAGAATCAAGCTCCATGGCCTTTTCGTACCAACCAAGAGCTTCATCCTCATGGTTTAGATCCCTGTGCACTCGGGCAAGCATAGCCGTAGCCTTCACGTGATCGGGATTGATCTGCAGAGCTCGGTGAAGTGCCTCCGCCGCCCCGTACAAATCACCTTTTTTCAAAAGTTTTCCCGCCATCTCTGCGTATGTGTCGGCCACACTGTCGGACAGTCCTTCCGGACTCCAGTGTATTTGCTGATCACTCAAGGCAACCCGATCGTATAATTCCCAGGCTTCTTCGTTAAAGGGATCCTTCTGGATATGCAGCTTTATTAAATCCTTCGCAACATCAAGATGACCGGCCTCAACGAGAGCGTTAAAACTGTTGAAAACTATGTTCCTGTCTTCCGGCTTCGCCCTGAAGGCCTTCTGAAAATGTTCCAGAGCCCCCTGGAGGTCTCCGTCATTCCAGAGAATCACCCCGAGATTGTTGTGAGCCTTTGCATGGTCGGGATCGTGCTCAAGGGCCATTTCAAAACAAACCCTTGCGCGATCCACCCTTCCCTTTTCGAACTGCTTTTCGCCTTCTAGCGTCAAAAAGTCGGCCTCTGCTATTTCTCTTTCACTCTGCAAGCCGGAGGAAGCTTCCGATGGCGTTATCTGCAAAGAGCCCTCTTCAATCTGTTCAAGAAAACGCCGCATCTCGTCGTCCCAGGGATTTCTCTCGATGTAAGCTCTGACGACATCCACAGCGTCATTTTTCTGACCCGCCGCAATAAACAATTCTGCACAGCGACGAATTACGTTGGGGTCGTCGGAATCAATCTCAAGGGCCTTCTGAACGCACTCCGCCGCCTCCCTATACCTACCCTCACGCCAGAGAAGACGACTCATGGAGCATAGAGCCTCGGGATAATAGGGATCGAGTTCGAGGGCTTTCTCAAAAGCCTTCCTTGCTTCGTCAAAAAGACCTCTTCTAAAAAAATCCTCTCCTTCCTCGTACCAATCCTGAGGAAGCTTGAAAACGTCATCAGATAACTGTTCGTTCATGGTTATTTCTCCCGACCATTTTAAAATGTATTTTTGTTAACCCCCAATCGCCGTAATCTTTTATTACCATGGTAAACTAATAACTTGCCTTTTGTCATTAACTCACGGTAAATTTGACATGCGATGTTTCCTCTCTCACTCAGGATTTAGCAAAATCGGTTCCACATCCTTAAAGCAAAGTCAACCCATAACAGGAGATGAGCCATGCCACGAGCCAGTTTACAGGCAGGAATTACAAATGAGCTAACTATAAAAACGGGGCCTGAGCATTCGGCCCGGGCTTTTTTCGAGCATCTTCCCGATGTTTTTGCAACCCCCGTGCTCTCGGGATTCATGGAAAAGGTCTGTGCAGAGCTCGTGCAGAAGCATCTGGAGCCGGGGGAACAGTCGGTGGGAACTGCAATGGACTTAAAGCACCTTGCTCCCACACCACTCGGAATGAACGTAACGATAAAGGCAGAACTCAGCAAGATAAACGGCCGTCAGTTGATCTTCCGGCTGGAAGCTTACGATGAGGTCGAGAAAATAGCCGAGGCGACTCATTACAGGTTCATAATTGACGTGGAAAAATTCAATAAGAGGGTGGCCGAAAAGGCCGCAAAAGAAAGCAACTAGCGTCTTTTCCCGTTACGTTTCCGGGTAATCGGAGAAAGGGGGTGAAAAGCCTCTACAGAAGCTGATGTTGACTTATGTGCTTAAAATCTAGGGTTTCCTTAAATGAGGGAGGTCCTTATGGCAGGAGAATCGCTGGATGCACTTTTTCGGCCGGCCAGTGTTGCCGTCGTAGGCGCCTCGGAGAACCCCGCCAAGCTCGGCCATGAAATCTTAAAAAATATCGTGGACAGCGGCTTTCACGGGGCTATATATCCCATCAACCCCAAGGCTGAAAAGATTCTCGGGTTGGCCTGCTTCAAAAGCATAGAATATGTCCCGGATAAGGTTGATCTGGCGGTAATCGTGGTTCCGGCACGCGCCGTCCCGGGAGTTGTGGATGAGTGCGGCCGTAAAGGAGTAAAAGCCGCCGTAATTATTACGGGAGGATTTGCGGAAGCAGGACCCGAAGGTGAAGAGTTACAAAACAAGGTTGTGGAAATTGCCCGATCGCACAACATCCGCATCCTGGGGCCGAACTGCCAGGGGATTAATGTCCCTTACCATCCACTGTGTGCCTCATGGCCTCTGCTTACCAAAAAGGGGCGTGTTGCCGTCATCAGTCAAAGCGGAACCGTTGCTGCGGCAATGATGGACTGGTTTTCTCAGGAAGGCTTGGGAGTATCCGCCTTTGTGAGCATGGGAAACCGATGTGACATAGACGAGGTAGATCTCGTTGAATACTTCAACAGGGATCAGAATACATCAACCATTGCTTTATACATTGAGGGCTTAAAGGATCCTCCGGCTTTTAAAAAAGTTCTCGATAACCTGACAAAGCCTCTTGTCCTTTTAAAATCCGGTCGTACCCCTAAAGGGATTCGAGCGGCCGAATCTCATACCCGTTCCCTCGCCGGAGATGACGCTCTTTACGAAGCCCTGTGCAAAAAGTACGGCCTATGCAGGGCCGACACAATTGAAGAGTTTTACGATTTTGCCAAGGCTTTTGCTTATCTGCCACGCCCAGAGGGAAACAAAATTCTATTCGTAACGACTTCGGGAGGCGCAGGCATTCTGGCAACCGATCAGGCTGAAAAAGAAGGTCTCGACGTAGCTCCAATTCCGCCAGAAATTGTCGAATCCGTCAAAGAAGTGGTGCCCCAGCACGCCATTGTATCAAATCCCCTGGATCTTACGGGTGATGCCACGGCGGAGATGTTCGGTGAGGTTGTTTCCCGGACACGCGGTTTCTACGACGTAATCGGTTTAATCTTCGGAGATCCCGTTGAAAGGGCCTCGCAGGTGGTAACCCCTGGAGGCAATGAAGTCGTAATATTTCTGGGCGGTGCCGATGTAGAACGAGCGGAAAAAGCCAAAATGCACGAACGGGGTGTTCCCGTGTTCCCAACGCCCGAAAGAGCCGTAAAAGCGCTTGCGCAGCTGTTACCGGCTCACAGAAAGGGCAAAAAGGAAACCCCGCCAAGGGTTCCTCAGAGGAAAGTCGATCTCAAGGACACCCGACTGCTTTCCTTATCCCAGGCTCTGGAATACTTAAAGGCCCAGGGTTTGCCCTGCATACACTTTGAAAAGGCTCCCAACGAAGGAGCGGCAGTACACTTTGCTCACATTATGGGATTTCCCGTTGCTCTCAAGGTTGATTCGTCGAAAGTTGCCCATAAAACCGACATCGGCGGCGTACAGTTAAACGTCAGGTCTGCCCATGAGGTCAGAGTCGTTTTCGAGCGCATGCGAAAGCGTTATGCCGAGATTATCCCGGACGAGGCTTTTCCCGGCGTGGTTGTCATGCCCATGGCAGAAGAAGGAATTGAAGTTATAATGGGAGCTCATAGAGATGAGTCCTTCGGGACGGTATTGCTGTTCGGCCTGGGCGGAATCCACGTTGAAATCTTTCAGGACGTATCAACCCGGCTCCTGCCGGTTTCTGAAGACGAATTGTACGAAATGGTAAATGAAATTAGAGGCGCGATAATCTTCCAGGGCTACCGCGGAAGACCGCCCATTGACACCCGTTTGATCGTCGAAGGTCTTAAAGGAATAGCAAAAATCATGGAAACCGATGGCTCCATTGTGACCCTGGACATCAATCCGGCAATCCTATACCCTGAGGAATTCGTAATAGTTGACGCACGAATCATCAAGAAGATCTGACGGAGAACAACCGTTCTAATTCCCTGAGCTTCTCTTGATCCAGCGGTCCCGGTAATTTTCCGGAGACGATGGCGGTGAAAACGCCAACGAGCGCAGCGTGCTCCAGTTTTTCTGTACGATAGTATGCCTCGCTGAGGTTTCTACCCACGGTTATGGAGCCGTGTCTTTCAAGCAGAAGAGCATTGCAATTTGTAATCAACCGGGTAACTTGATCTGCCAGTTCTTTACTGGAAGGTGGGGCGTACGGCACCGTCGGAACCGGTCCCACGGAAAGCCAGACTTCGGGTAACCAGGCGGAATTAAAATTAACACCCGTCATCGTAAGGGCTGTAAGAACCGGCGGATGGGCGTGTACTATTGCCCGGACATCCTTTCGCACCGAGTAAATGCCAAGGTGCATAGGGAGTTCAACCGAAGGCTTGCCTCTGCCTGTTAAAACGTCTCC
Source organism: Thermodesulforhabdus norvegica (assembly GCF_900114975.1). Taxonomy (NCBI): domain Bacteria; kingdom Pseudomonadati; phylum Thermodesulfobacteriota; class Syntrophobacteria; order Syntrophobacterales; family Thermodesulforhabdaceae; genus Thermodesulforhabdus; species Thermodesulforhabdus norvegica. The sequence continues at coordinate 400,855 of NZ_FOUU01000002.1, read as the reverse complement.
CGAGGTGCTTACGACCAGGATGTCTTCAGCCGAAAGCTCGCCCTTGCATACTCCCGATCTTGTGATAAGGATTTCATCATCATTTTTGCGAACGCTGATATTCCCGTCTGTGGCAGAAACCAGGCCTCTTTCGTAAAGCTTTTTACCGACCAAAATTATTTCATCAAGCCCGTCTTTGTCGATCCGTCCCATCACAGTTCCTTTCTTTTCCGAATCACTATTTTATGATACTTACTTCTCGTCAATCACTATTACCACGAGGGACGGTAAAATGATATGGTGGAAGCGCAGGACCGACAGAAGTGACCCGGAGCCTCAGCCGGCAGTCACAACAGAACAAGACAACACGATTCACCCTGAACGTCACGACCAGGAAGGCGGAATAATAGGACGTCTAAAAGCCAAACTCAAGAACGCAAGGGAAAGTCTGTCCAAAAAGATCGACACGGTGGTAGCCAGGGGCAGGCCTGTAGACCAGGAACTCCTAGAAGAACTCGAAGAAGCCCTTATAATGGCCGATGTTGGAGTCAATGCCACGTCTTTAATCATGGCAAGAATCACGGAGGTAATAAAAAAACAAAGGCCCCAGGATTCTTCAAAGGTGCAGGACATATTAAAGGACGAACTCGTCAATTTGCTCACAATACCCGCACACCCCCTGGATCCATCATCGGCAAAACCCTTCGTGATAATGGTCACCGGTGTCAACGGAGTGGGTAAAACCACTACTATAGCAAAGCTTGCAAATTACTGGAAAAACCAGAATTTTTCACCTCTTCTCGTGGCTGCCGATACATTCCGAGCAGCCGCCATAGACCAGCTCGTACTATGGGGAGAGAGAATCAGGGTTCCGGTGATAAAGCAACAGCCGGGTGCCGATCCTTCGGCCGTAGTCTATGATGCTCTCGAGGCGGCAATCTCGCGAAAGCATGATCTTGTTATTGTAGATACCGCCGGAAGGATGCACACGAGGGTCAATCTCATGGAGGAACTGAAAAAGATTAATCGTGTTATTTCCAAGAAACTGCCCGGTGCTCCACACGAAACCCTACTGGTCATCGACGCCACGACGGGTCAGAATGCCCTCTCTCAGGCACGACTTTTCAAAGAAGCTGTTGGTATTTCCGGACTGGTGGTCACGAAGCTGGACGGAACCGCAAAGGGCGGAACGGTCATTGCCCTCTGCCACGAACTGGGGGTTCCCATAAGGTTTATAGGGGTTGGAGAAGGTCTGGATGATATTGAACCCTTTGATCCCGTGGCATTTGTAGAGGCTCTGCTGGGCTGAATGGATCATCGGCAATATAAAAACCCGGAGCTTTCGGCTCCGGGTTCTTTTTCGGGCTTCGAGTCAACCGCTGTGATAATCTAGAGTTTCTTCACGCGTACCGCCTGTGGCCCTTTAGGGCTCTGTTCGATCTCAAAAGAGACCCGCTCACCATCTCTCAGTGTTCTGAACCCCTTGCCCTCAATAGCCGTGTAGTGAACGAACACATCACCCTGGGTCTCAGTTTCAATGAACCCATACCCCTTCTTCTCGTTGAACCACTTTACTCTTCCCTCAACCATTGAACCACCTACCTCCTTAAAAATACATGTACCCATAACCTGTTGGAAGGAACTAACGCGGAACGCAAACTCCCCGGACCCAGGGTGTCAATCGCGTCACTCGCCTCGTTCCTGCCAACAAACCACACAAAAAAAGAGCGAACCCCACTTCCGTGGTTCGCTCGCTCTTCCAAAGATCAATCCGGTAATACACGACTTTTATCCTTCTTGTTGTACCGAACAACTTCAAAACTGCTTTTATCTCAACCCCGCGTCCACGTCAAGGACTTTTGGCTATTCTCCACTCATGACGATTTATACCCCTCCGTTTTTGCCGGCAAGAAGGGCAATTGAACCACAGAACGCAAAAACACTTTTGCTGTAGACCTTGGTCATTCTTCTCAGTCCCTTCCGTTATCGGAAATTGCAAGCAATCGGGTATCAATATTAATATTTGCATTTCACAACGTAGTTGTATATGGAAAGCCACGTGGATATTCAAAACCAGAGTGGAGAGGGTTGGATTAAATGATGAGGCATTCATACCGACAGAGATATCCTCATTACCGTTTATGGGTTGTAGTTTTTTGGATCGGCATGGCCCTGATTGTGGGACTCCTTTACTTTGCCACGGTTCAGATTGAGTATGTATGGAGATGGTATCGCATTCCCCAGTACTTTTTTTACAAAGCCAGTGTGGAGGTTCGGGCCGATGGAGATGGGGACGTCGTGGAGATTTCTCCTGACGGAGAAGTCATAGTAGAAGGTCCTGAAGGAAAAGAAACCTACAGACTGGGTAAAAAGGCAAAAATCCTTGTAAACGAGGGCGACCATGTTTTTGCCGGGGACGTTTTAGGACGTTATACGGAGTGGAAGATCGGAATAATGCTCATGGGCCTTATAATGACCCTGAAGGTCAGCATCGTGAGTATAATACTCGGTATTATAATTGGGCTCATAACCGGTCTTGCCCGCATTTCCGACAACCCGGCTTGCAGATGGTCCGCCATAGTATACATTGAATTAATCCGCGGATCACCCCTGCTTGTGCAAATATTCATATGGTACTTTGTCCTGGGAACCCTTATAAACACTCTTCTTGCACGGCAAGGACTGGCACAGTTACCGCCGCTCTACTACGGGGTTGCCGCTCTGGCCTTTTTCTCTGGAGCCTACATAGCCGAAATCGTCAGAGCCGGCATTCAGTCCATCCATCGCGGGCAGATGGAAGCCGCCAGGTCTCTAGGCATGACCTATGCCCAGGCAATGAGGTACGTCATACTGCCTCAGGCCTTTAGACGCATTCTTCCCCCTCTTGCCGGTCAGTTTATAAGTCTTATAAAAGATTCCTCACTTCTTGGGATCATAGCCATAAGAGAACTGACGAAAGCCACACGAGAGATAGTAACCAGCAGCCTTCAGCCTTTCGAGTTGTGGTTTCTCTGTGCCGCTTTGTACCTTGTGCTCACCTTTGGTCTTTCCATGGTAATGCAGTATCTTGAGAGGAGGTTTATCGTCACGTGATACGGGTAGAAAAGATCTCAAAAACCTTCTTCGTGCCTCAGGAAGTTAAGGCCTTAGACAATGTATCCTGTGAAATAAAAAAAGGTGAAGTCGTGGTAATAATAGGCCCATCGGGATCGGGAAAGAGCACTTTTTTACGATGTCTTAACAGACTGGAATATGCCGACTCGGGCCACATTTACATCGACGGTATTGACATACTCGATTCGAAAACCGACATAAACAAGGTCAGGGCCGAAGTGGGGATGGTTTTTCAATCCTTTAATCTTTTTCCCCACAAAACGGTTCTCGAAAATATAACCCTGGCACAGCAAATAGTAAGAAAGCGATCCAGGCAGGAAGCCGTTGAAAAGGCCAGATACCTCCTCGATAAGGTCGGCATACCCGACAAAGCAGGGGTTTATCCCGATCAGCTTTCGGGCGGTCAGCAACAGAGAGTCGCCATTGCCAGGGCACTGGCCATGGATCCAAAGGTAATGCTTTTCGACGAACCCACATCGGCTCTGGATCCGGAGATGATAGGCGAAGTTCTGGACGTTATGAAAACCCTTGCCCGTGAGGGTATGACCATGGTGGTAGTTACTCATGAAATGGGGTTTGCCAGGGAGGTGGCGGACAGAGTAATTTTCATGGATCACGGCCGCATCGTCGAAGAAGGAACGCCGGAACACTTCTTTACCAATCCGACACATGAGCGAACAAGGTTATTTCTAAGCCAGATACTTTAAGCCGCGGATCAAAGCCGTGTTCTTACAATAATGAACTTCAGCCTGGAAAAATTTCTTTGTAAACAAACATGAACATCCGATACTGCAATTTCATTGCTTCTTCTGCTTCTTTTAAAGCTATCAGGAGGGGGAGTAAAAATGGCTGGAAATGTAAGGGTTTATCTTGTTATCGCTCTGATCCTTTCAAACTTTTTCCTAACTTTCATAACACCCTCCCGCGCAACAGAAACGCTAACCCTTGATAGGGCGATCGAGGAAGCAATTGCGAATAATTCGATAATCAAGCAGGCCATTGAGCGTCAGAGAGCCGCGACGGAAGCCGTCAAAAGCGCCAGGGCCGATTTTCTCCCCAAGTTTTCGGCTCAATATTCCTACACGCATTTGAAGGATGCCCCTTATTCCATTTTTACGATTCCCTTTATCCCGGCGCCCACGATGAAGGTCGCCGTGGGTAACAGGGACACGGTGGAATGGTATCTCAGGGCAACCCAGCCGATCTTTACCGGGTTTGCCCTGATCACGAAATTAAAAATGGCTAACCTGGAGCTGGACACACGTCAAATGGAACGAGAGCAGGCTATACTGGATGTTGCCCGTGACGTGAAGGTAGCTTATTTCCGTTTGCTCCTGGCGGAGCATTACCTTGATGTGGCCGGAGACGAAGTCTCGGCACTAAAGGCCCACGAAAAGGACGCAGAACGCTTTTACGAGCAGGGACTTATTCCTCATAATGACCTGCTTAAATCCAGAGTGGCCAGAGCTCAGTCCGAACAAAAGCTGGAAGTTGCAAGAAGCAATCTGGAAATTGCAAGGGCGGCTTTGAATTCCCTGCTTCAGAGAGATCTCCTTGATCCTCTTCATGTGGAAGACATCAGGGGTGTGCCGGAAGAGAGCTTCACGCTGGAAGGCCTTTTTTCTGAAGCCCTGGAAAAACGCCCCGAAGTTAAATTGCTTAAGCTTGCCGTTCACAAAACCGATCTGGCGGCAGACCTTGCAAAAAGTGAGTACTATCCCAAGGTTTATGCAGTCGCCCAATACGCCCAGGAAGGGGAAGGGTTACTGGCCTCGAGCAATGATTATCAGAACGATCATAACTTCGCGGTGGGTGTAAACATCACCTGGAACTTCTTCGAATGGGGGAAAACTTATGCTGAGGTAAACAAGTGGTTAAGGGAAAAGAAAGCGCTGGAGTACAGCCTTGAAGAAGCAATCAAAAACATAAAGCTTCAGGTAAAGGACGCTTACGAAAAGCTTCTGGTTGCTCGAAAAAACATAATTACGGCAGAATCGGCACTTGAGCAGGCCAGGGAAAACTTTCGCATAACAAACCTTCAGTACCAGCAGAATGTTACAACCTCTACAGAGGTGCTGGATGCCAGAACATTTTTGACCCAGGCCGAAGTCAATTACTATAATGCTCTGTACGGCTATCACATAGCCAGAGCCGAACTGGAAAGGGCCGTCGGAAGAAAATAAACAATTCTTCAGCTTTTCTTGACGGGAGAAAAAATCGTTTGTAAAAGGTCATGGATATACGGAGGCTGAAAGGGCCGGGAAGGCGGCCTGATGTGAGGCGTTGGTTTCTTAAAACTAAAAAATGAGGAGGAAAGGGTGGGGGCGAGCGCTCTTTACCAGCATACTCTTAAGGATGTTGTGAAACTGTCCGGAATCGGTCTTCACACGGGTGCAAGGACAAGGATCTATTTGAAACCAGCCCCATCCGACACGGGTATTCTCCTTTCCAGAACGGATAAACAATGTGCTTCACCCTTAAGGGCTCTTTGTGACGTGGTCACAAAGTCTTACTTTGCCACAACAATTGGATTCAACGGAACGGGAATTTCGACGGTGGAGCACCTCCTTGCGGCTTTATTCGGATGCGGTGTTGACAACGTTGTCATAGAAGTAGAGGGCCCGGAGATCCCGATTTGCGACGGAAGCGCAAAAAATTACGTAGAAGCCATTTTAAAAACAGGCCTGAAGCGTCAGAACGCGCCGAGGTCTTTTGCGGCCGTGGCAAATCCGGTAGTGTACCGTGAAGGAGACGCCTTACTGGAAGCAAGGCCCTCAGATGAACTCATCATAGAGTATTCCATCGAGTTCGATCACCCCTGCATAGGTTATCAATACAAGCAGTGGAAGTTCGGCATAGGCAACTTTATAAGAGAAATTGCTCCGGCCAGAACCTTTGGCTTCCTGAAAGACGTGGAAAAGTTACAAAGCCAGGGGCTGGCGCTGGGAGGATCGCTGGAAAACGCCATAGTTTTCGGTGAGGGCAAGATACTCAACCACGAAGGGCTGAGATTCCCCGATGAATGCGTGCGTCATAAGGTTCTCGACTTTATAGGCGACATACTTCTACTGGGAAAACCCGTAATCGGACACTTCAGGATTCATAAAGGCGGTCATGCTCTTCACCATAAATTTCTCAGGAAACTGATACCACACCTTGTTGAACTTCCCCGATCGGAGTTACCGCTCGGGGCTCTGGAAGCCTTTACGGAGCCGAAAGAGTATGAAAAAATACTTACACCCCCATCGGAAATAGAGGAAGGTTTAAGCAGCGTAGCCTGTGAATGAGGTAAGCTCACCCTTTAGTGCATTATGATCCACCCTGCAATCAAAACGGCAATCCATCCTCCACATAAGGTCAGCAGGAAACGGCTCCACTTAGCCCCAAAATATTTCTGTGCGGATCCTTTAATCCACGACCAGTTGAGCCACAAATGTAAGGTCAATATAACAAGCATGGAAATTCCGAGGAACAAATGGATATCGCCCCACTCATGACGATGCAACCCGAGAAAGAATTTTTCTTCCGGGCCCACCCTGCCTCCTTTTGGAATGACAAAGCCCAGCAACAGGCCCAGTGCGGCAGTTGATGTTGCGGTAAGAAATAAAAGCGAATCGAGTATAAACTTGACGGTATTCTTTTGCATGACCCACTCCTCCGAGCCCAGTTTAATCAATTGCCCACCAGTATAGCCCTCAAGGCTTCATCAATATCAGGGTATTTAAACCTGAAACCGTAACGGAGCAGCTTATCGGGAATAACCCTCTGACTGACCGTTAAGGCGTTGCTCATCTCTCCAAGAACCAGCCTCAGAAGCCACCCCGGTAACCTCAAAAAAGCGGGTTTGCCCATGTAGTGTGCAATCGTTCTGGTTAATTCCCTGTTCCTTACGGGATTTGGAGCGCATAGATTTACCGGCCCTGAGAGTGAACTTTCCCCGATTATAAATTCCATCGCCCCTGCAAGGTCTTCAATATGGATCCAGGAAAACCACTGATTCCCGCTTCCCATTACCGCTCCCAGTCCGTAGCGAAAGGGCCTTAACATTTGCACAAGAGCTCCACCATGCTTCCCCAGAACGATGCCGAATCTGGTAACGACAACACGAGATCCCTTCTGTTGTGCTCTCAGTGCAGCCTGTTCCCAGGCCACACAGACCTGAGAAAGGAAATCCCTGCCGGGCCCATCATCTTCTCTCAGAATCCTCTCACCACCATCCCCATAATAACCCACCGCCGAAGTGCTTATGAGAACCACAGAGCCGTCAGAAGGAAGTGCTTCAACCACGTTTTCGGTGGTCTTCACACGAGACTCCATAATCACCTGCTTGACTCGCCTGTTCCAGCGCTGGAAGATGGAAGCTCCGGCAAGATTGATAACCACGTCGTGATCTCCTATAAGACTCATCCACTCTCCCTTTTTCGTGGTGTCTCCATAGACATAAGAAACGGAAGAATCCAGGCTTTCGGGCCTTTCAGGCTGTAACCCCACAACGGTGATCCGGTAATTCTTTGAAAGGAAATAGCTTGTAAGGTAACTCCCAACAAAGCCCAGCCCACCGGTCATGAATATCTTCATCGGTCTCTCCTTAGACTATCCCGAAAAACGATCCATCAAATCACCAACTATCCTCATGTGTTTTTTCTCGGCCTGTGCCAATTCCGAAAGTACTTTTTTACCCTTATCATCCTTCCATTCCGTCAGGCACCTGTAGTAAAAGTCGTAAGCCTGAGCTTCAACGGTCAGAGCAAACTCCAGAACCTCATCAGGGCGATCGGGAGACAGGCTCAACGTGGCCTCAATATCCCCGGCTCCAACACCACCTTCAAGGATGTCCAGGGCAAAGCTCTCAATGGAGATAGAAGTTCCCACTTCTTCCCGATAAAGGCGGGTCAGCAATTCTTTGTGAGATTTCTCGAATCCGGCAAGAAGACCGAGGGTCTTACGTAATTCTTCGGGATAATGATCAGAGCCGGAAAGGCCGATGTAAAACGCCTCGAGATTATTTTCCATGAGATAGGCAAGTTTGATAAGTTCACCGGGAGATTCGTTGCCCTTCAGGAACCTTTGCCAGGAGCGCACTTCACCAAAAGCTCTAGGCCCGATCCAGGCTCCCATACCTCCTTTTAGATTTTTTACCAATTCAAAGCCGGCTTCTTTTAGAATTCGGGCGGCAATGTGGCTTCTCTTCCCTGAACCACAGTAAACAACGATGGTGGTGTCCCGGGGAAGCTCATCTGCCCTGTCGGGTAACTCGGGCAATGGAATTAAGCTTGCTCCCGGGAGGTGTTCCTTATGATATTCCTGAGGTTGTCTTACATCCAGGAGGAACACGGAACCCCGGGGATTCCTCATAAGCTCTTGAAGCTCTTCCGGAAAAATTTCCTCAATTTCCTGTGGGAAAATAGGAATTTCCCAACTCATGGTTAACTCTGGCAGAGTTCTATGACTTTGTTGACCAGTTTTTCAATACCCATCGCAACGTCTTTTATGCTCGGCCCCAGCATATATGCCGGAGTGGTCACAATTTTGTGTTTTTCATCGACATGAAAATCGTGCACGGGGCAGTTGTGATGAACGCCGCCCATCTTTTCTATAGCGGAAGCCGTTGCCTCATCAAAGCCAATGGTTACTTCGGGTCTGATATCGGATAGGGCCGCAGTGACAACCGCAGGAGCGATGCATATGGCACCTATGGGCTTCCCTGCTTCAACTAGTTCCCTGATCAAACGCTTCACCTCGGGATGTACCGTAGCATCAGGGCCCCTGAAAGCAAAATCACTCAGATTCTTGGCCGCCCCGAATCCTCCCGGAATTATAAGACCGTCTATCTCATCGGCGGATACTTCTCCAAGGTTTTTTATATTTCCACGGGCAATTCTGGCAGATTCTACAAGTACATTCCTGGTTTCATTCATCACTTCCTGGGTCAGATGGTTTATAACATGGTACTGTTCCATGTCCGGAGCCATGCAGACTATTTCGGCACCCGCTCTGTCAAGGGCAAGCAGAGTGAGGACGGCTTCGTGAATCTCGGTACCGTCGTACACCCCACATCCAGACAAAAGAACTCCTATCCTGGGCATGGCAACCTCCTGATTTGCGTTTGTATTAAAAAACCCGATCTTGAGTTAAACTATTTATCATGCTAACGTCAAAAGGCTTATAAAAAAATGAGTATTACTGCAACAATCGGAGGTCTCATGGCGAAGGTGGTGACGCGATTTGCTCCAAGCCCTACAGGCTACCTGCATATAGGCGGTGCACGCACGGCTCTATTTAACTGGCTCTTCGCCCGGCATAACAACGGCACTTTCATACTCCGGATTGAAAACACCGATACTCAGAGATCCACCCAGGAGTACACTCAATCCATACTGGAGGCCCTGACCTGGTTGGGACTGAATTGGGACGAAGGCCCCTACTTTCAGACGGACCGTTTAGACATTTACCGTGACTTTGCCCGGAAGCTTTACGAATCCGGATGGGCTTATTACTGCGAGTGTGATCCGGAAGATGTGGAAAGAAGAAGGCGTGAGGCCCAAAAGGCGGGTCTAAAACCCAGATACGACAGGCGATGTCGCGATAAGGGGCTTGATCCCGGCCCCGGACGGGCACTTCGTTTTAGATGCCCCGAAAGCGGTTCAACCGTTCTGCACGATATTGTTAAGGGTCCTATCGTTTTTGATAATTCGGAACTCGACGATCTAGTTCTCATACGTCGCGACGGTATGCCAACATACAACTTCACCGTGGTGGTGGACGACATAACAATGGGTATAACCCATGTAATTCGCGGTGATGACCATGTTAATAATACTCCAAAACAAATTCTACTGTACCACGCACTGGGTGCTCCGTTACCGGTCTTTGCGCATGTTCCCATGATTCTTGGACCGGATCGGACCAGACTCTCCAAGCGACACGGAGCAACATCCGTATTGGCCTACAGGGACATGGGTTATCTACCGGAAGCCATCGTCAATTACCTGGCGAGGCTCGGCTGGTCTCACGGCGACCAGGAAATCTTTTCCCGCGAAGAGCTTATAGAAAAGTTTTCTCTGGAAAACATCGGAACATCTGCCAGCGTATTCGACATTGAGAAACTGAGGTGGCTTAACGGGCATTACATCAGAAGCAAAAAGCCGGAAGAGTTGTGCGCACTCCTCAAGCCTTTTTTGCAAAAGTGCGGCTATCCACCAAAGCCGGATGAATACATACTCAAAGCCGCCATAACGCTCCAGCCTCGATGTTCGACTCTTGAGGAACTGGCTCAATTGATGAACTTCTACATGACCGATCGGTTTGAATACGAAGAAAGCGGCGTTAAGAAATTCTTCGTCCCCGAAATTCTTCCGATACTTGAAGATATCGTGGAGTACCTGGAACAAATAGAAAAATTGGATGAAAAGGAGCTGGAGGTTTACTTTCGGAATCTTGCAGAAAAGAAAGGAATTAAATTAAAAATGATAGCACAGCCGGTAAGGCTGGCTCTCACAGGGCGAACGGCCAGTCCGGGACTGTTTGAAATAATGTCGATTCTCGGGAAAGAAGAGGTTATAAACAGGCTGAAACGAGCCTGCGAATATATACGCACGGGGCTGATGCCCGTTGCCCGGAGTCAATAACCCCGGTGGACTATCATGGAACAAAAAGATAGAAGGCGTTTTTCCAGAGTCCGTTTTCAGGCGGAAGCGGTGGTTTCTCTTCGTCCTCATAACGTTACAACCACCGGCAGAATAAGAGATTTGAGTCTTAAGGGAATGTACGTATCCACCGAAAAGTCCTTTCCCCAGGGTTCCGGGGTTGACGTAACAATTCTGGCAAGAACGCCTGCGGCAGAATTAACTCTAAAACTTGACGGCAGGGTTTTGCGTTCGGAACCTGAAGGGATGGCTCTTGAGTTTTCGAAAATGGACCTGGATACGTTTATACATTTGAAAAATATTATTGCTTTAAACTCCGGAGATCTCGATAAGGTCGTGAAAGAATTTCACGACTTCATAAAGAATAAAACCCGGGGGCAGGCACAATGAAACAAAACAGGCGTTTCACGAGAACAACCATACCGGGCGTAAAGGTGGTCATGAAGACCACCGAAGGTAAGGCTATTGAGGCGCTCCTTCGCAATATAAGCCTCTGCGGTGTGAGTGTAGTCACCGACGATCTTTTACCGGTGGGCGCCAAAGTGGAGGTTGAAATCATCAGGGAACCTTCGGGATCTCGGAAATCACCGAAACACCCCATTCAGGGACACATTGTACGCCACACCAGTAACGGCATGGCCGTTGAGTTTGCAAAAATGGACGTGGATCAATTTTCTTATCTTAAGGAACTAATAGCCTCCAGGCTGGGTAAGTCCCCTGTGCTCCAGGAAATCACGGATTTTCTTCAAAAAAAGGATACAGCCAGAACAGAATAATTTCGTCGGTCAGATTGAGTTTCAGAAAAGCCTCCCTTTCAAAAACCTTAACCTGTGGTGGGCGGGGCGAGATTCGAACTCGCGACTTCCACCGTGTGAGGATGGCACTCTCACCACTGAGTTACCCGCCCAAAACTTTCTGAGACTTATAGCTCACCGGAATACAAAATGCAAGCCTTCCGAAGGAACAACGATCTAAAAACCCTACCATTTTTCCAGTATGAGTCGATCTTTCCCGGCATAGACGGTCATACTGCTTCCCCGAACGTAGCCTATCAGCGTCAGGTTCAGGGTCTCGGCCAGATCAACGGCAAGCTTCGTGGCAGCATGTCTGCTGGCCACAATGGGGATTCCCACCTGTGCGGCTTTTATGATAACCTCAGAAGTCAGACGGCCCGTTGTTATAAAGAGCTTATCGGAAAGGGACATATCATCCATAAACGCTCTACCTATGATCATATCAAGAGCGTTGTGGCGGCCTATGTCGTATCTATAGTAGATTACATCATCAGTGGTTGCCAGAATGCAATTGTGAACACCATGGGTACGCTTGTAAGTACTGCTGAACCTATTCAGAGATTCCATAAGTTGCCAGATCTGATCGGGCCTGACCGACACTTCCGAATTAACAGGTTTTGAAAGAAGCTCATCAAGGACATCACAAAAAACGCTACCTTTGGCACATCCGGAGGTTATAGCCCTTTTCAACCAGAACTTATCCCTTGAGCCCACATCCCCTTCGTATTTCACGTCCACCACACCTCGCTCAGAATCCACAGAAACACCCTGAAGCTTCTTGCGATCTCTTATCCATCCCTCACCGATAAAAAACCCTACGGCAAGCTCATCAAGATGTTTTCCCGCACACATCAATGTGATCATCTGATCCCCGTTGAAATACAGGGTAACCGGAGTTTCCTCCACTATCCACTGGCGCGTTCCCAAACACAGATCACCTTTCTTACAGATCAAGACATCAACTTCAGCGGAAGGCTCATCTTCCGGAGTCTGGTCAATCAAGAGAGTTTCTTCCATGACCTGAACTCCTCGATAATCTTTCCGTGATCGAAGGCAATAGGTGATGGCAGATTATCCAGCGGGAAGAAGGCGCACCTTGCCGCGTCGTCACCCGCCACGGGATCGGCCTCCATCTCAGTCCAGAAAACAACCGTTACAGTATGATGCCTGGGATCTCTGGCAGGATCGGAGTAGGCTCTGAACTGGTTAAGGGTGTGCAATTCCAGACCGGTTTCCTCCTTGATTTCTCGCCTGACGGCATCTTCAAGGCTTTCTCCGTAATCCACAAATCCACCCGGGAGAGCCCACCCATAAGGGGGGTTTTTTCTTTCAATGAGAAGGATCTCATTTCTGTGGTTCACTATAATGCAGTCAACGGTAAGAAAAGGATTACGATATACATGCACGGTAAAACCGCAGTTCGGGCATCTGACGCTTTTCATGGTTATTATCCTTTGTAAATTAGCTTTCTCCCGATTTCACGACCAGATGTTCCAGTAGTAGCGCCACAAGGATACCTGAAACAAGGCTGTTTTTCAAAAAAAGCCGGATCCAGCCGGGAGCTTCCATAGCAATCCTCTCGGGCATCAGTGCAACAAGAAGCCCTACCACCACGGAAATCCCTATGACGGTGGTATCCCTAACGGCCCTGTAATTTTCCCGGGCCATTTTAAAAGCCGCCGCGACCTGAGATCCCAGGGCTGCGCAGAGGACTGCTGCAACCACCGCAGGAGGCACAAGAGAACACAGGAAAGCTATCCTCGGCAAGAAGCCGAGCACGAGAGCAATAACACCGCAGGTTGTGGCAACGTATCGTGAGGCCACCCTTTGCATGGCAACCATGCCGGGGCTTATACCGTAGCTTACCAGCCCTACGGTCCCCGTAATACCGCACACAATACCCGAAAGACCGTTCAAAAATAGACAGCGACGCAAACGCTTATTAAGAGACGATTCCCTTTCGGAAAGCACCGAGGCAAGCCCTGCAAGACTGCCCATGGTGTTTACGACAACGGCAGCATAGGAGACCAGGCAGGATACCAGGGCCATAGGCGGGAATCGCATGTTTACATCCGTCCACAGGCCCGGTAAGAGCAAAAAAGGCGCAAAATCGGATTCCCCTTTCGGGATGAGGTCCAGAATAAGAAAAATGAAAGTCCCCCCGACAATACCCACAAGCATGGCAAAGCTTCTAAAATAACCCTTCATCCGTTCGGATAACAATGCCGTGCCCAAAACTACCAGTAGCGACGCCGAGAAAGTAACCCATCCCGGGCGTCCAGAGGGTCCGTTCTGACCCGTCAGGTCGGCTATCAGATGAGGAAGCAAAGAAAAAGCAATGAGCATAAGTATTACCACCACGACGTTGGGCGTAAAGAACCGCCGTACCTGTGAGGTTCGTAAAATCAGGGCCCATAGACTCAACACTGCACCACAAAAAACCATCCCTCCTTGAACCGATGAAACCCCGAGGGGAGCAAGGAACAGCACAGTCAAAAGGTGCGCCGTAGCAGGCCCTTCCAGCACAGGGTATCCGTGACCCCAGAGGCTCTGAACGATGGTAAAGGCGCCGGAAATTATGAAGGTCAACTGAACGAACCTGATACGATCATCGGTGGAAAAGGAAAAAGCATGGTCGCATAGAGTAACCGCCGTAAGAAGGGCAGGGAAAAGCATAAAGAACCACTGCAGACCGTAAAAGAAAAGAAGCGCCCAAGGTGGACGCTCATCAACACCGTAAAGAAAGCCGGCTTCCTTTTTGCCCGTCGAGGTCTTTTCTTTCAATGTTGAATTTCAAACAAAGAGCTTATGGAATCTTCGTTATGAATGCTACGAATGGCCTCGGAAAAAAGCCTGGATGCCGATACGACTTTAATCTTCGGACACAAAGCGGCCTTGGGAGTAAGGGGCAGAGTGTCCGTAACAACCAGCGTTTCTATAGGAGATTCCTCAATGCGTTCTATAGCCGGTCCGGAAAGTACCGCATGGGTTACACAGGCATGTACAGACCGGGCACCACGCTCGATTAATGTCTTTGCCGCTTCTTTAAGAGTTCCCGCCGTATCAACCATATCGTCCAGAATTATCGCCGTTTTGCCGGCGACGTCGCCTATGATATTCATGGCTTCGGCCTTGTTGACGTCTGCCCTGCGTTTGTCAATCAGGGCCAGTCCTGCATTCAGTCTGCTGGCATAGGCTCTGGCGCGAGGTACTCCACCGGCGTCGGGCGACACGATCACGAGATCATGGTCGAAGTGTTCTCTTATGTAAGGGAGAAGAACCGGCGACGCATAGAGATTGTCAACGGGAATGTCAAAAAAACCCTGGATCTGCCCCGCATGGAGATCCATAGTCAGGATACGGTCGGCTCCGGCGCGTGAAATCAGGTCGGCCACCAGACGAGCCGTTATGGGAACACGAGGTTTATTCTTGCGATCCTGGCGGGCATAGCTGTAATAAGGCATCACTGCCGTAATTCTTCTTGCCGAAGCTCTTTTGAGAGCATCGATCATGACCAGCAGTTCCACGAGGTGATCATTTACGGGATGAGCCCCGGATTGCACGACAAACACGTCAGCTCCTCGAACATTCTCCTGAATCTCAACCCTGATTTCCCCATCGCTGAAGGTGGAAACCAGGGCCCGTCCCAAAGGAATGTCCAGATTTTCGCATATCTTCCTGGCAAGCTCGGGGTTGCTGTTACCCGTAAATATCTTCAGGCCGTACATCGCCATTGGCAAAAAACCTCCCTGAAGGGCTCCCTGTTCTTCAGATTCAATTATTCACATGCACTTCAAGAATCTGCTCCACCGCCTCAACATACTCTTCATGACCGGGCCAGTAAATATAGCGATGGCAATGGGGGCAATGCATAATAGATTGATCTTTCTGAAGTTCTATAAAAAGCTGAGGAGGAATGCTCATGTAGCAGACCTTACAAACTCCACGCTCGACAGGCGCAACGGCAACACCGTCATGCCGAACAAGGAGGAATTCACACCTTTTCCGTATCTGCGGTTCCAATCTGGCTTTGATTTCTTCCTGCAAGCGCTCCAGGTGTAAAATCTTTTTATCGATTTCCTCTATACCTCGATCAAGCGCCAGGAGCTCTTCGGTCAGCTTGTCTCTGCGAGCCTTCAACTCCTTCTCAAGCTCTTTAACCTCCCCGGTCAGCGCCTCAATGCTCTCCATGCATTCAAGCAATCGGTCTTCTTTATCCACTATGTCCTGTCTCAATTCCTCCTGCTCTTTGAGCAGTGCCCGGTATTCCCTGTTGGTTTTTACCTCACCCTCCTTCTGTCGCGCTCTTTTCAGGCGTTCCTCCAGTAAGGCAATATCTTTTTCCAGCTGTCTGTGAAGCTTCTTTAGATTTTCCAGCTCGGCCTTCTTCATGACAACATCGGCCTCAAAGGCCTGAAATTCTTTTTCCAGCTGAGCTCTTCTTCTGGGCGACTCTTCCTTTTCACGCATAAGCCTTTTCTTGGCATCTTCAAGGGCCTGTAATTGTACCAGAAGCTTCAATTGCTCGTTCAATGCTTACCTCCGCGGTAAATAATATTTTACCGGACAGACTTCCTTTTCGGACAGATGCACCTTTACGTCAATCTTCTCTAACTTAGCCCTTTTACGAAGATTTTCGACAACCCTTTCCAGGGCCACCACTTCGGATCTGTAGTGCCCCACCATGATCAGGCCCAGACCACCATGAACCGCCTTCTGGATATCGTGATACTTCACCTCACCGGTAATCAGGCAATCTGCCCCGAAGGTTACAAAATCGTCAACAAAGGCGCCTCCACTTCCGGAGCAGATTCCCACCTTGGAAACAGTCCTCTTTCCATCACCTGCCCATAACAGGGGAACACCGCCAAACAAACCCGATACCTCAGCTACCAGCTCCTCAAGCTCCGTCGGCCTTATAGTGCCAACAACACCCACGCCCCAGTAATCTACGTCTCTTCCCGGGCGCATTTCGGACTTTACGGGTAAGACATCGGAAAGAGAAAGCTTTTCTGCCAGAACGGCATTCGTTCCTTCCGATGAACAGTCCAGATTGGTATGGGCCACAATGAGAGCAATATTCCGCCTGACCAGCTCACACACAAGATCGGTGGGATAAATATCCTCACGTATCGCTTCGGCAGGCCGAAAAATGAGTGGATGATGGCTGACTATACAATTGCATCCAAGCTGATCGGCCTCTTCCACGACCTTTTCGGTAACATCCAGGGACACCAAAATTGCCTTAACAGTAGCGTCGGGCCTTCCAACCTGAAGACCTACCCTATCCCACTCCTCGGCATATTCAAAAGGTGCAAAACCATCAATCCATTCCAGAAGCCGCCCTACGGTCAACATTGTTTTCTCCAAAAATAAAAAGGGGATATTCTCAGCGAATATCCCCTTGCCCTCAATCCAAATAAGCCTGTCCTCGTACTTAAAGGACCACGGCTTTTAATACCGGCTGTTTCTCCTTCACCGTTTTTCATGTTCACTTCCCGAGAAAGACCTTCCACTTCTGCACAAATGAAGCATTCATAAGAACACGAAAATCTCCGAATCTGTCAAGCTTAAAAATAATATCGTATTCTGGCGTATACGTTGGTGTTTCCCTCAAACTGCCCGAAAAAGGTATCGTCGTCATTGCCGTAAAATATGTTTGCACCTAGAACAAGGGTCACGGCGTCGGAATATTTATAAGACAGCTTGGGTCTAAGGTACATGTCTTCTTCCAGAGGGGAAAAAAATCCAAAGAAGGACACCGTCAGGTTCTGTCTCATAAAGAGGCCGGTATAGCGGAGGGTAAGCCACAATCGTTCACGGTCACGCTTTCCGCCGGATTCCTCGTATTCTCCGAAATTAAGCAGATGTTCTACGTAAGCCTGCACTCCAAGTGTCTGGTCCGGTGCAACATCTTTGCTGTATCCAATCAGCCATCTAATTTCTGAGTTTGGCATGTAGGGGTTATCACCATCGAGGTCATCGAGGCTCCTGTACCAGGCAAACTCACCGTTTATAATGCCACCAAAAGCAGGGCCGCGGAAACTACCTCCCCATACCTCAAGCCTGGGAAAAACATTCTCGTCATCTCCGGGATCGTAGCCCAGAGGCTGTCCCCAGCGGCCTCGATAGCCGTAAAGAGAGGTTTCCCAGCTACCAAAGGTCTTAAAGATTCTTCCAGCGATCTCTCCACTGGTAGGGCAGCGTGCCGGATAATCGGGGTCTATTTCCGGATTTTCGGGTCCGGATATTTCGCCCTTCATAAAATCATAGTAAGAAAGCCGCTCTCCGGAAACGAAGGTATCTCCGGTAAAAAAGGGAATCCATGCAACGTCAAGGGATACCAGATCGAAATAGAAGGTCCATCTGACCGCGTTAGCCGGCTTCTTCAGGTATTCGTCATCACGACCGATGAAGAAGCTTTGCCAATCTTTTGGGAAAACATCGTTCAGGAACACGAAATCTCCCGTACCCCATGTAATAATCTGACGTCCCAGTTTGAGGTCGAGAGACGGAAAGGGCAGCAGCACGTAAGCTTCCCGCAAATCCAGGTGCACTTCTCGATCAACACCGTCCACGACGAATTCAGGCCTGATCGATAAAGTGAAGTCGGAAAGATCCCGGGTATAATCAAGCTGAAGCCTGACTTCTCCCAGAAGCCACCTGGTTTCGGCAGCATCTTCACCTGCGACGCGAGACGCCCCGGAAACCTCCATAAAACCTTTTACATACCGGATCACATTTTCTAAACACTCTCCTATCGACGCGCCCGCACTATCGGCGCACCGGCCAATCCCGGGCAGAGCGACAAACACCAACAGCACAAGCAACTTAACCCTACGCTTCATTTGACTCTCTCCGTCTCAGCGCCTTATGTACTGCCTCGGAGGCCTTCTCAAATATCGCTCTGAAAAAATGTCTTCCGGTACATTGACGTTGTACTTTACACTACGAAACCTCATCTCGGTATAGCCACCGCTGTTCAGATCCTCCATCTTGGCCTTAATAACGGTCGGAAAGCCCTGAATTACCGATACATCTTCTACGGTCATCCGCCTGTACAGCTTCCCGTTCTTGTCCAGATATTCTGCCTTCATGGGAAGGAAGGTGTTCTTATCGATCCACACCGTGTATGAACTGAATTCCACAATATCTGCATCCTTGGGAATGTTTTTCAAAACGTAATGGGCTTCGGTTTCTTCAATAAGTTCATGACGGTCGTCTTCAGGAGAGCGGCCTGAGACATCCTCGTAGAAAAAATGAGACCCCACGAAGCTCGTTCTTTTGTCCGACGCAGCAATACGCTTTACCAGATCCAGAGCCGGCAGATACAGCCACCTGTCATCGTCTCGATCGGTATGCTTATGAACCATAAAAACAGTCTTCCTCACATCCCCCGGTTCGAAGAAATAAACGTAGTAAAACTGATCCCCACCATCTTCCAGGTCTTTACGTATTATTCTAAACTGTCTTTCCCTAACTCTCCCCTGAGAGTCGTATATTTTCATTTCAGCATCCGCAATACCGTCATCTCCTGCGTAATAGGATGCAATGTTTGCCCGGTTGACTATTTCTTCAACCGCCATGGAAGAAAAAACCGGCGAAAAAGGGATCAGCAGGATGCACAGAAAAAAAGCCGTAATTATACCTTTACCGTAACCTTTCTTTTTCATTTCACAACCTCCTTACTATTAGTGGTCCTCCTGAACAGGAGCTTCTCAAACACCGTGACCATCGAAGGAAGTATAATCAAGGTTGCAATTCCTGAGACCATCATTATGCTGGCAATCAAAAACCCGACGGTTCGGTACGGTATCAGGTGGGCAAAAAGAAGAGGCAAAAATCCCAGGGCTATTACAACGGCATTCCTGCTGATGGCTCTGCCGGGCTCGCCAAACATCCTGAAACACGTTTCGGTCCAGTCTCCCTGCTTTGCATAAATCTCCTTACTTCGCTGAATAAAATGGATGGCAAAGTCTATGCTCATTCCAAGGGTTAGGCTGGAAAGAACCGCAACGGGCATGTCGTAGTCTTTTCCAACCCAGCCTATTATTCCGTAGATAAAGCAAATGGTGACAGTCAGGGGAATCATCGACAGTATACCCCATAGGACCGATCTGAAAAGCAAAGACATGATCAGGAAAACCACAACGAAGCTTCCCATCAGGCTTTTCAACATCCCCGTTACCATTTTGTTTTGCCAGACCACGTTTATGTAAGTAAGGCCGGCCCATCGATGGGTCATAGGTACAGGAGGAGGATTGTTCGAAATGAAGTCCTCAACGGCCCTGCGTACGGATTCCATATCCCTATTATCCCCCTCTTCAGCTGAAACCACAGGTTAAGGCTCCTGTAATCCGGCGTAACGAAGTGCCAGAGGTCCTCCGGGTCGTGACTGCCCTGGTAGGAAAACAGGCACTGAGCCACGGCGGCCCGGGAGTCGGGGATAATTGCCATGTCCTTACGTCCTTCAAAGAGTTCCTGATGGACCTTTTTAACGATATCTGTAAGGGCGTTGATCTTTCCGACCTTTGGATGAGCCACCACGGAAGCCTGCAATTTCTCCAGGTACCTCAGAATTTCCGGGCTTTTTGCAAGTTCTAAAGAAGACCTTTCATCTTCTATTTTCTGCATAACCGAGTCCCAGACATTCCACTCTTCATCGGTCAGGTCGGCAGGTAGTTTTTCATCCAGTCGAAGGGCTAAATCCTTGAACTCTTTCAGAAGGCCTGCGATATTCGCAGTGGACGCATGTTTTTTTTCAAGCTCATCGAGCTCGCCTTCCAGTTCTTTCAAGAACTCCAAAATCCTGCCGGCTTCCTCTTTTCGGGAAGAATTGAGAAAAGCCTTTATTCTGGAAAGGGTATGTGTGAATTCCTCCCTGCCATAGGGCATGTCCAGAACAAGGTAGGCCTCATAGGTGCCGCCGAAATGCTCATTCAGCACTTCATCGGCAATTCGTATTGGGTGGCTTCTGGCAAACCACTTAACCGGGTTGTCGTTGATCACAATTCTCGAAATACCGATACAGGACCATATAAAAATGACCGTCGATACCCCCAGGACAACCTTCGCGTGCCCGGGAATCCATCTGCCCAAAAAGATCAGTATTCTGTTAAAAATGTTGCTTTCCCGGCCGCTATCATGCCTCTTGAAGGCCTTTATCCTTCTTTCGGGAAGAAAGATCATCACATAGGCAGGAATCAACGTCACCGTAAGTACCCAGGCAACACCCACGCCCAAAGCAACAAAAGCACCGAAGACCCTGATGGGCGGTATAGGCGTAAGGGTAAGGCTCGCAAAGCCCACCATCGTTGTAATGCTGGTGTAAAGCATGGGAACGAAAAGTTCGGACATTACGGCTTCCAGGGTTTTCTTTCTATCCCGGTACCTCCCGTAAAGATCGAAGAACATGGACAGCAGGTGCACAGAGTCCGCTACTGATATGGGCATCAGGAATATCGGTATCATAGAGCTCATGATATGAACCGTAAATCCGCAGGCCACGAGAAGCCCCATCGTGACTATAACGGTTAAAACGGCCACAAGCATTGGGGCCAGGATTAAAGTCAGATTTCTGAAGAACATCCACAGGAGGACGAAAATAACCACACCGGCCATTGGTGCAGAAACTCTCATCTGATAAAACATCTCATAACCGAAGGTATCTTCCGCTATCGGCAGCCCCGTGAGGTGATACGACTCCGTTCCGCCGGCTTCTTTTGCAATTATCTTTTCTATTTCCGTTCCCACCCGGTGGGCTATTTTCTTTTCTTCTATGGGAACATAGATGACCAGAGCTTTCCCGTCGGAACTGACAAGGGTATCACGAAAAAGGGGGTTGGCCAGTGCTCGATCCCTTATGTGGAGCGCTTCTTCCCGGGTTTCTGGAGGCTTCTGCATAAGGTACCTGAACCTTACGGAACCGGGCCCTGCCTGGATTATGTCATCTACCGTCGAAGGTGCAAGTACGTCCTGAACTATCACTCCCGGAATTGCCGTGATAGATTTTGTGATACGATAAATTTTTCCCAGGGTTTCCGGCCTGAACACCCCGTCCGGTGAACTTTCATCAACAATACCGAGAACTATCATATCCCAGAGAGCAAACCTGCGTTTTACCTCGTTGTGGAATACTCTGACAGGTTCACCGGAAGAAAGCATATTTTCGGGATCCGTATCGATTTTCATACGGGGGATGAAAAAAGCCGTTGAAAACGTAACGATGAGCGTGATGATAACAACAAGCCACCTGTATTTCAATACGGCCTGTAAAAATCGATTGCCCATACAGGTTTCTCCTTACTAACAAGTTACAGTTACCTCAGAGGTTGATGACAGGCTTTAATACAATATTCCTGAAACCTGTCAATCCAGGAGTTCTTATTATCAAAAACAAAAAGGCCATGTCCAACTTTCGGCTTGTATGCCGAAGGAAGTCCAAGTATAAAAGCCCGTAAGATTTTTCAGGGTCAGACACTTTCATTCAGAAAAGGAGGAAATTTATGAATCTTAAGAGAGCGTTCGCTTTCGGTACTTTTGCGGTGATGATCACTCTGGTGGTGATGGCCGGGGCTGCAGGAGAATGCCCGAATGCTCAGGTTGTTCACGACGGCATTCTGAAAGTTTTCGGCAGAGACTTCGAAGTAAAAGATGTAATACCCTCCCCCATTTCAGGCATCTGCGAAGCTCACGTTATGGTAGGCGGCCGATACAACATACTTTATGTTGACTCAACAGGCACATACTTCTTTGCGGGCAACCTGATTGAAATAGCCACAAAGAAAAATTTGACCCAGGAGACCCTTCAGAGCCTTAACAAACTAACTGCGGAAGACGTAAAAAAACTCAAAGAACTGGTGGCCTTCACAATTGGAAAGAAGGGTCCCGAGCTTTTCTTCGTGACCGATCCTCAATGCCCGTACTGTAAAAAGGGTTTGCCGATAATTAAAAAACTCGCTTCCGAGGGAAAGCTTCAGGCCCACGTTCTGCTCTTTCCCCTGTCTTTTCATAAGGGAGCAAAGGAACAGAGTATCTCTATAGTATGTGACAAAAAGGGGCTGGAAGGTCTGGAGGCTCAATATGAGTCCGAAAATCAGTGTGATAAAGGGAAAAAGCTGGTTGAAGAAACCGTGGCGTTTCTCCAGTCCAAAGGCGTGAGAGGAACGCCTTCCTATATTTTCCCAAACGGTAATCTCCACGTCGGACTTATAGGGTCTGAAGATGAACTTTTGAAGATGGTGCAGGAAGAATCGAACTAATCTTTTAGTGAAAGGATCTGTGCTTCTGATCGTGGCACAGATCCCCTTCTGCTATGTAATATTTTTTTCCCGAGATCTGAACAAAGTATCTCCGAGTATCCTCATCCCACTCAATGTAACGGGCGAGTTCGTAGTAAGCGGTTTTAGAAAAACGTGCCTTAAGGTTCTTTTTCGTGGCGAGACAGTAGAGGGCCCTATTGTCTTTAATCCTGAGTGTATCCACTCTGAGTTCTTCTTTTCTTCCATCTGTCAACTCTATCTCTAGGGTCTCAATCCCACCGTCATCCGATAATTGGATGTGCACATAGCGTACCCAGAGTGGAGCATCGGCAACCCTCACAGGATGGATTTCACCCTCACATCTCAAAAAGTATTTCCCCTCTTCTTCAAAAAGAGAACGGCTGAGCATTCTCAAAAGCTGTCTGTCGAGAACGGGATTACCTTCACAAAACCACTGTCCGTGCTCATCAATGTAGTAGTCATAAACATGTTTCTGCCCTTCGGGAATTTTCATAAAAATCCTCCGAGAAGGCCACCACCTCTCCAATCTTTGCAGCACCCGTTATAATCATTACCAGACGATCCACCCCCAGGGCAATTCCGGCACAGGGCGGAAGGCTTGAAAGAGCCGAAAGGAATTTTTTCGGTACAGGCAAAGGCGGCAGTGAACCCTCAGATCTTGCTGAAAGGACCTGTTCGAACCTTCGACGTTGCTCGATCGGGTCCGTTAATTCGGAGAACCCGTTCGCCAGTTCCAGCCCTCCCCAGTAAAGCTCAAACCTCTCACACACCATTGGATCGTTTTCTTTAAGTCTGGCCAGAGCCGATTCCGAAGCAGGATAATCCTTCAGTACCGTAGGATCGGGAATACCCATTTGGGGTTCAACCTTTTCGACGAGATCGACATAAAACCTGTCCGGATCGGGCTTTCGGACGGGGTTCCATCCCGCCCACCTTAAAAAGGCTTCTTCCACGGTTATCACGGAAAGGCCGTTATTGTGTCTCAATAACTTCCCCTCGTAGGCGAAGGGAGACGGAAGGTTCAGCTCAAAGGCAACAAAACTGATGAGATCCCTGCAATCCTCGATCAAAGCCTCATAGCTTTCTCCCGCTCTGTACCACTCGAGCATGGTGAACTCAGGAAGATGTTTTTTGCCCAGCTCTCCCTTTCGAAATACCCTGGTAATCTGAAAAATTTTCTCAAGGCCCGAAGCAATAAGCCGTTTCATGTGGAGTTCGGGGCTTGTTATCAGCCATCCGAGTTCACACCTGAGCGGTTCAATATGAGCTTCAGGGGCAGGTTCACTGGTGATCAGGGGGGTTTCAACTTCAAGGAATCCCCTGTCCCAAAAAAAACGGCGGAGGCACTTCAAAATCTCCGCCCTTTTCGCGATAAAGGTAATATTTCTTTCGGGAATCAAACCGTCACTTTGATCCAACCCGCTCCACATAAGCTCCCGTGCGAGTATCAATCTTCAGCACATCTCCCTCTTCAACAAAAAGAGGCACCTGCACTTCGTAACCCGTCTCAAGTGTAACCGGTTTGGTTGCACCCGACGCAGTATCACCCTTTACCCCCGGTTCGGCCTTAACGACCTTGAGCTCTACAAAGTTTGGCAGGGTTATCCCTATCGGTCGTTCTTTGTAAAAAAGCATATTCACCTTGATGTTGGGGGTCAGGTAATTGACGGCGTCACCAAGCTGATCTGAAGTCATCTCAACCTGCTCGAAGTTGGTCATATTCATAAAATAGTACCTGCTACCTTCCTGATACAGAAACTCAACCTCCTGCTCCTCCGTATCGGCCTCCACGAACTTGTCACCCGACCGATAAGTCCGGTCAAACTGGACTCCCGTTATGAGGTTTTTAAGTCGGCATTTGTAAAGCGCCTGCCCCTTACCGGGTTTGGTAAACTCAAAATCAACCACCAGATAGGGTTCACCGTCTATTTCCAGCTTAATCCCTTTCTTAAGATCACTGGCGTTCAACGTAGCTCCCATTATATTTCCCTCACTCCCTTATATTGATTGCCTTCACAGGGTTTCGAGTATAATAGGGGTAGCCGGCAACAGAGGTCAAGGATTTTGGTCACAGGCAAAGGCAAACAGGATCGTCAACAGGGAGGAAAGAAAAATGAGCGAAATCATCGCCGTAAGGGCCAGAGAAATTCTGGACTCCAGGGGCAACCCAACGGTTGAAGCTGAAGTATGGCTTGACACCGGCTACATGGGGCGCGCTGCCGTTCCATCAGGAGCATCAACGGGGTCGAGGGAAGCCCTGGAGCTTAGAGATGGAGATGAAAAACGCTATTTGGGTAAGGGGGTTCTCAAGGCCGTAAGGAACATTACCGACGAAATAGCTCCCAAACTGCTGGGAATGGATGCAAGAGATCAGGTTGCCATTGACCGAATACTCATTGAGCTGGACGGAACCGAAAACAAGAGCCGGCTTGGAGCCAACGCAATCCTTGCCGTCAGTATGGCCGTTGCCAGGGCTGCTGCCGAGGAAGCAGGCCTCCCGCTCTACAGGTACCTCGGAGGCACGGGCTCATATCTAATGCCCGTTCCGCTTATGAACGTCCTCAACGGAGGTCAGCACGCCGACAACAACCTGGACATTCAGGAATTCATGATCGCACCCGCAGGCGCACCCAATTTCCGGGAAGCTTTGCGCATGGGGGCAGAAACCTTTCAGGCCCTCAAAAAAATCCTTAAGTCCAGAGGCCTCATCACCGCCGTAGGAGACGAAGGCGGCTTCGCACCGAACCTTACATCTAACGCAGAAGCACTGGACGTTCTTATGGAAGCCATTAAAGCCGCAGGTTTTGAAGCCGGAAAGGATATCTTCATAGCCCTGGATGCGGCGGCAAGCGAATTCTATCGAGACGGGAAGTACTTCCTGGCAGCCGAATCCAAACCGGAAAAAACGCCGGAAGAACTGGTTTCCTACTACGAAAATCTGGTAAATTCCTATCCGTTGATCTCCATTGAGGACGGAATGGCCGAGGATGACTGGGCAGGCTGGAAACTTCTGACAGATCGCCTCGGATCAAAGATCCAGATCGTGGGAGACGACCTCTTCGTTACAAATACCAAAATAATCGCCCGGGGCATAAAAGAAGGTGTGGCAAACTCCGTGTTAATAAAGCTAAATCAGATAGGCACGGTAACCGAAACCATCGAAGCAATAGACATGGCTCACAAGGCCGGATACACCGCCGTAGTCTCTCACAGATCGGGCGAAACGGAAGACACATTTATTGCAGATCTTTCCGTCGCCTGCAGAACCGGCCAGATCAAAACCGGATCACTGTCAAGAACGGATCGGGTTGCAAAATACAACCAGCTT
Organism: Thermodesulforhabdus norvegica; assembly: GCF_900114975.1. Taxonomy (NCBI): domain Bacteria; kingdom Pseudomonadati; phylum Thermodesulfobacteriota; class Syntrophobacteria; order Syntrophobacterales; family Thermodesulforhabdaceae; genus Thermodesulforhabdus; species Thermodesulforhabdus norvegica. The sequence goes on along the minus strand of NZ_FOUU01000002.1, from coordinate 374,712 downwards.
CTCCGTATAGAAGAAGAACTGGAAGGCACCGCAATCTTTGCCGGGCTTAAGGCATTCCGGAAAACACTGTAATCCGAACATGAAGGGCGGGCACCATGCCTGCCCTGTTCCTTTCAGCCAATCCAATCGCTGTAGAACAACTCCCGTATGGTTCGGCAACACTTCTGCCTATAACCGTGATGGTGATAATGGCTCAGCCTGAGAGATTCCACCTCATGCTTCATGAAATCCTGAAAGGGTAAATCCATCACTATGTGACCACGATGCATGACAACAGCCCGATCGCACAAAAAAGAAAGGAAACAAAGGTCGTGGCTTATTATTATGAGCGTTGACTCAAGGCTATCGAGAATCTTTATCAGCTCTGACTCACTTTCCGGATCCAGATTATTGGTCGGTTCATCAAGTATCAGCACTTCAGGCCTCATGCTCAAAACCGAAGCAAGTACCAGACGCCGTTGCTCACCGCCGCTCAACCTGTGAGGCACCCGATCGTCATAACCTGCCAGGTTTACACAGTTCATGGCCCATCTCACCCGATTGTCCACCTCCTCACCATCAAGCTCCATGTTTTCGGGACCGAAGGCGACCTCTTCACGACAGCTCGGGCAGAAAAGCTGATCCATAGGATCCTGAAACACCATGCCCACACGCTTCCAGAGTTCCCCGCGCACCTTATCGGTTACCGGTCTTCCCTCGAAGAAATACTCACCGCAGGGCTTCAGAACTCCGCTGAGTATAAGCGCAAGTGTTGACTTTCCGGCTCCGTTCGCTCCGATTAACCCGATTCTTTCACCTTTTTTTACATCCAGAGAAATACCGTGAAGTGCAACGGTTCCGTCCCGATACCGGTACCCGACATTTCTCAGAGATATAAGACTTTCGTTAGCCTCTGACCCCTTCTCTCCGGTTTTAGTCTTTACGGGAAAATCCGTTCCGCAACAGTAAAACCTGTAGGTGAAGTCAAGACCGTGCTCCTTCAACGAAGCCCTGTGAGACACAAGGTCACCCATAGAATAATCATGATGGATCTTCCCCTGCTTCAAAACAACCGCTCTGTTACAGAGGTGGTATAAAAAGAAGAGGTCGTGACTTATACAAATCAGCGTACCTTTGTAGCCATCCAGAATTTCAAGGGCTTTTTCTTCGTATTCGGGGTCCAGCCCGGCCGTGGGCTCATCCAGAATTACAATAGAAGGGTTCATCACAAGCACAGATGCAAGAGCCACTAGCTTGCGCTGGCCGTAGCTGAGATTGTGAGGTTCTCTGTCCAGAAGGTTCGAGATCCCGAAGAGTTCTGCCGTTTCAAGAACCCTATCGCCGGCAACATCGGGGGAAATTCCCTCGGTAAGCAAGCCAAAGGCGATGTCGTCTTTCACGGACGTGCAGAAAAGCTGGTCGTCGGGATCCTGAAAAACCATTCCACAGACGACGGAATCATCTTTCCAGCATTTACCCTCTGTAGGGGCGTAAATACCGGCCAAAACTTTCCCCAGGGTGGTCTTACCCGAACCATTGTGCCCCACAAGAGCGATCCTGTCCCCTTCGTAAACGGAAAGGCTTATATTACTGAGCGCCCTCAGACCGCCGGGATAAATGTATCCCACCTTCTCCAGCTCTACGATCTTTCGATAGCCCTTAACGGTTACCCGATAGGCAACATCATGCATAAATCACTCACCAGGAAGCTCCTGTCAGGCGAGCACATACCGCGCTCCCCTGCCCTTTCCAATTCTGACCACAACGCCTTTTTCTCTAAGGTCATCGAGCTCTCTGAGAGACTGTCGGGGAGAAATGTTATTGATCTCGGCGTAATACTTATTGGTGATGTACCCGTGTTTCCTTATGAATTCCAGCGCTTTTTCCTGCCTTCTGGTTAGCGGAACCGAGGTCTTTCCACCTTCGATTTCTCGATCCGGTTCGGGATTCCTGACCTCATCCGGTAAATCCCTGAGAGTTATCTCTTCACCCGTTGCCAGTATAAGAGCCCGTTCGATTACATTTTCCAGCTCCCTTACGTTACCCGGCCAGTGATAGTCCATAAGACATCTCATGGCTTCGGGATGAACTCTTACGGGCGACCTTTTACCGAGTTCCCCGGCATATTTGGTCAGAAAGTGCTGTATGAGCAAGGGGATATCCTCTTTTCGCTCTCTAAGAGGCGGAACGTGAATGTGAACGACATTAAGACGATAGAAAAGGTCCTGGCGGAATCGGCCTTCTTCCATCTCGGCTTTAAGATCTCTGTTTGACGCCGCAATAACCCTGACATCGACCCTTATGGTTTCCATACCACCTACCCGTTCGAACTCCATTTCCTGAAGTACCCTCAAGAGCTTTACCTGAAGATGAGGTGACATTTCACTGATCTCATCAAGAAAGAGAGTGCCCTCGTGGGCCAGCTCAAAGCGTCCTTTTCTTCTCTGAACCGCTCCGGTAAAGGCTCCCTTTTCGTGCCCGAAAAGCTCGCTTTCGAGCAGTGTCTCCGGAAGGGCACCACAGTTAACCGATACGAAGGGCTTGTCGCGTCTAGGGCTATGATAGTGGATGGCACGGGCTATAAGCTCTTTTCCGGTGCCGGATTCTCCGGTTATGAGCACCGTGGCCTTGGAGGGGGCTATTTTCTCGATGGTATCAAAAAGCTTTTTCATCACGGGGCTCTTGCCCACGATATTGCTAAATCTGTACCGTTCTTCAACTTCCCTTTGAAGCTCTTTCTTGGCCGAAACCAGCCTGAAGTGTTCAAGAGCCTTTGAAACGACCACCAGAAACTCTTCGTTGGTAAAGGGCTTGCAGATATAATCAAAGGCTCCCTTTTTCATGGCTTCAACGGCCTTTTCCACCGTGCCGTAGGCCGTCATCATTATTATGGGAACATCGGGTTTAGCCCTGTGCAGACGGTCCAGAAAGGTTATCCCGTCTATCTCCGGCATTTTCATATCGGTTACAACAACATCCACATCGTTGTTCATCGCAATCTGCAGGGCTTCACGGGCGTTGTCGGCGGTCAGGACCTCATAACCCTCGTCTTCGAGAATTTCCTCAAGTACGATAAGCCAGTTCTTCTCATCATCCACCACCAGCACTATTGGCTTCATCTCTCCTTTCCGCCTCCCTCAGGGGAATTTTAACCGTAACGGCCGTGCCCTTCCCTTCGGCACTCTCCACAAAAATCTCACCACCGTGCTCTTCAACTATGGATCTCACAATGGCCAGTCCCAGCCCCGTCCCTCTTTCCTTCGTCGTAAAAAAAGGCCTGAAAATCTTGTCCCTGATCGAATCGTCTATACCCGGACCGGTATCCCTCACGGTAACGAGGAAACTCCCTTCCCCATTAACCATACCACCAGCCCTGATACCGTCAAACCCGTCCAGCTTTGTTTCCACCGTAAGAGTTCCCCCGGTCTTTTCCATTGCCTGAAGGGCATTGGTTATGATGTTGTAAAAAGCCCGGTAAAGAAGCAATTCGTCGGCCTGAACCCGCACGCCGGCTCCTGAAAAGCTTTTCTCCACCCGGATACCCGAAGAGGACCATTGAGAAGTGAGAGTTGCAAGAATCCTGTTGAGGATCTCTTCCACGTCGCAGGGGGCAATTTGAGGCTCTTTAGGACGGGCGAAATCCAGAAACTCCACAACAATATTGTTAAGCCTGGATGCTTCTTCAATTATAATACCCGCAAGGCGCTTCTGCTTCTCATCGGACAGTCTGTTTTGAAGCAGTTGAGCGGTGCTGTTAATAATCCCCAGGGGATTTTTTATCTCGTGGGAAACAGAGGCTATCATTTCGCCCAGAGTTGCAAGATGCTCCGCTCTGTGAAGCCGTTCACGCAGACGCTGTCTTTCCTCGGCACGGCGTTCTATAATGATCTCTGCCCGCTTGGCTATGAGCGCAAGGGCAACGAGAAGGACGCCGCAGAAAACGGTAAAACCGCCGATAACAAACCACTGAAACCGAAATATCATCTCATAATCACGAGATACATCCTGGATTACCTCAAAAACACCGAGAATCTTTCCCCTCTTCCATGTAAAGGGCCTCTCTTCCCACATGGGGATATAGGTCTTCAGCCTGAAGGCCCTCTTACCCCAGGGCCATTCAAAACCCAGAAAGGACTTACCGCCTTCAAAGACCGAAACGCTTTCTCCGGCCGTAACTCTTTTGAAAATGTCCCCCAGGTTAACCTTTTTGCCCAAATCATCGGATTCGGTACTGTAGGTAAGGATTTGATTCAGGTCATAGATATTAACCTTTTCGACCGAAAGACCGTGAATTGCCGTCCTCACCACCCTGTCAAGCCGTTCGTACTGCTGAGGCCTCCGCAATTCGATGGTTTTTTCCACAATCAGCACAGGAAGGGTGAACTGGTACCAGACCTGATAATTCAGGTTCTCGGCAACCAGAGCGGCGTATTCCTCGCTTTTTCTCAAAATGATTTCCTTTACTCCACGGGCAATAAAAGCCGAAAGGATAAAAGTGCTGACCAGCACGACTACAAGGCTGGACAGCGAAAGGAACTTTACAAGTTCAAAAGGTTGAACTCTTTCAAGCTCTTCAATGTTTCTTTTAACGCCCTTCCTCAAGGTCAATCCCAACCTTTTCAAAGATACCTTACGAACTCCTCAAACCCTTTACGACCCATAAGTCCGTAAGTCATCTTCTTCGAGAGCTCGACTCCCGGCTGATCAAAAGGATTCACGCCGTACAGGTATCCCATAAAAACCGTTTGAAGCTCGTAAAGGAAAAAGGCCTGCCCTATTGTGTAGGGGGTAACCTGGGGAAACCACAGTGTGATATTCGGGCGTCCGGCCTCAGCAAGAGCCCAGGCAGTGGCTCGCTGTTCTGCGTGGAAAAGTTCTCCCATTTTCTTGCCACCCAGATATCCTGCATCTGCCAGCGATTCTTCTTCTGCCGGAGGAATGTCAACATCGGCGGGCCAGGATTTTACGCCTATGAAAGTTATGATTTTGTTGTTCGGCCCTTCCCTGTACAGTTGAAGTTGAGAATGCTGATCCGTAACCCCTCGAGCCTTGACGGGCGTGGGTCCATAGAGTTTCTCTCCTACTTTCTTCCCAAGGCTTTCGGCTATGAGCTGCCTCAGCCAATCGGCAAAGGAATAAAGGGAATCGGAGTAAGCCCAATAAACGTGAATATTCTTACCCTTGTCCAGATCGGCTATTACATGGTAGAGACCGTTACAGTATGCAGGGTTTTCTATTACGGAGGCGGTTTCGCACAGTGCCGCCATGGCTCTGGCACCTTCACGCAGTTCCCTGATGTCCAACCCAAGAAGAGCTGCCGGCACAAGCCCTACTGCCGAAAGAACCGAAAAACGACCGCCAAGCCCGGGAGGTATGTCGCAGCTCAGAACGCCTGACTCTCTCACCCACGATCGAAGTACACCTTTGTCGGGGTCCGTAACAACAACGAAATGCTTTTTAAGAGCTTCCCGTCCCAGTAACGAAACAACCCTTTCCTTTACGATAAGGAACTGACTTAAAGTTTCAGCCGTCGTTCCGGACTTGCTTATGACGACGAAGACGGTCCGTCCGAGATCCACCATATCCAGAAACTGTGAGAAGGTAAGGGGATCTATGTTATCAAGAACGAAAAAACGAGGCCTTGTAGTGAGGTTGTAAAAGGGGCTGACGAGTGCATCGAACAATGCCTGAGCTCCAAGGGCAGACCCACCTATCCCGAGTACAACGATGTTGTCAACAAGCCTGCCCTTGAAGTGTTCGGCTATCTCTAAAACCCGTTCTTCGACCTTTTCGTCCTCGATTATGTCCCAGAAAGCCAGAAGTCCCGATTCCCGTTCCTTTAGGATCCGTTCATGTACTTTTCGGGCTTCTGGGAGCCACCGCTCCACATCTTCATCGGCAATACCGTCCTGAACTCCCACCGCCAGGGCCCTGCAATAGGCCCAATCAAACCCTATCATGCCTTTCGCCGTCCCGGTCATAGCCTCTCCTGTTTATTGATCGCGTTTTTCGGACTGCGGCTCACCGGAGCCCTTCTGCTTAACGTCATCACCTTTCTTCCGGAAGAGCTTCCGAACCTTCTCCCGCCTCTCCTCAAGGACTTTTCGCCACTTCCCTTCCCAGCCCAGATGTCCCGGTTCGTAAAAAATCGTGCTTTCATACCCCTCGGGCATGTAGTTTTCGGGAACCCATCCACCGGCGTATTCATGAGGATATTTGTAATCCCTTGAGTAGCCCAGCCGTTCCATAAGTGCCGTCGGGGCGTTTCTAAGATGAAGGGGTACCGGAATAGAGCCGGTCTGTGCCGCCAGAGCTCTGGCTTTTTTAAAAGCTACATAAACCCTGTTGCTCTTTGGAGCCATGGCCACGTAAACGGCCGCCTGAGCCAGAGCAAGGTCCCCTTCAGGGCTTCCCATAAACTGATAGGCCTGCATTGCACTTATCGCTTCCACCAGCGCAAAGGGATCGGCAAGGCTTACGTCTTCGCAGGCCGCCTGCACGATTCTCCGGGCAATGTAGAGAGGATCCTCTCCGGCCTCCAGCATCCTAGCCAGCCAGTAAAGAGCCGCATCGGGATCACTGCCGCGGAGGCTTTTGTGAAAGGCCGATATGAGATCGTAATGCTGATCTCCCGATTTGTCGTAGCGAACGGCCGGACGCTGCATGGCATCTCTGACGGCCTGAGCGTCTATTTGCCTTACCCCCCTGTCCGGATCCGGTGGAGTGGTCATGACAACGGCTTCGAGAGTATTAAGCAGGCGACGGGCATCTCCTCCGGCCCAGTCGATAAGAAGCGATCTGGCCTCCCGGGTTATTTCAGCAGGGTAAGCCCCCAGGCCTCTTTCAACATCAGAAAGGGCCCTGTCCAGAATGACGGACAGGTCCTCCGCAGAAAGAGGCTCCAACAGCAAAACATGGACCCTTGAGAGCAGCGGATGGATTATTTCAAAAGAAGGGTTCTCGGTTGTTGCTCCTATAAGACGTATCGTACCCGCTTCCACATGCGGGAGCAGGACGTCCTGCTGAGCCTTGTTCAATCTGTGAATTTCATCAAGAAAAAGCCATGCCCTTTTAGCCTGAGTTCTCCAGATCTGCCGCGCCTCTTCGACGGCCGCTCTGATTTCAGGAACACCCGCCGTTACCGCAGAATAGAAAATGAAGTGCCCCCCGGCCGCATCGACGATAAGCCGGGCAAGGGTTGTTTTTCCCGTCCCCGGAGGCCCCCAGAAGATAAGCGAAGGAAATTCACGGCTTCGAAAGTATCTCCACAATATCTTCCCGGGGGCAAGCAGGTGTCTCTGTCCTACAAACTCATCAATACTCCGGGGTCTCATCCTTTCGGCCAGAGGCGCTAGCTCGGCAAACCCCGTATATCTATCACTCAAGACCCTATCCATTACTCCGGTCCAAAAACTCCTTAAAAAAGGAATCAACGGTGCTGTTAAAAAGTTCCGGGTTTTCTAAGTGTATCGCATGTCCGATATTCTCCCATTCGACAAGTCTTGCATTGGGTATAAGTTCGGCAAGAACCCGGGAATTTTCCGGAGGAACAAGTATATCATCCTTTCCGGTAATTATCAGCACAGGACATTTCAAAGCAGAAAGTTTTTCACAGACATCAAAGGTATTGATTGCCGCCACCTGGGCCTGGAATGCATCAATGGGCTGAGGCGGCATGCTGAGATGAACCTTCTTGTATTCTTCTATCTCTTCGGGATGCTTCTCCCGGAAAGCGGGCCCGAAAAGTAAAGGAATATTTTTATCGAGAATTTCCTCCGGGGTAAGCCCCTGGTTATTACCAAGCCTTTCGAGCACCCAGGCTTCGGGAGCAATCCTTCTGGCCCTCCCGCAATGAGTGCACCCGAGAACCATTGCTCTGACCCTGTCCGGAGCCATGACGGCAAGCTGCTGGGCAATCATTCCACCCATGGAAATGCCCACGACAAAAGCTCTGTCTATTCCCAACTCCTCTAAAAGCGCTAAGGCATCACCGGCAAAGTCCTCCATAGAATAAGGCCCGGGCGGCATGGAAGATCTGCCGGCTCCACGATTGTCAAAAACTATAACTCTATACCTTTCTTTGAAATAAGGAATCTGCCTGTACCAGGACCAGGCACCACCGCTTAACCCGCTTAAGAAAATCAAAGGAGCACCATCACCGTGGACTTCATAATAGATCTCCACCTCACCGTTCTTGCAGTAAGCCATAAGTCCCCCTCCTGTCCAATCCCTTAACTCAGCGCCTCAGAAAATTCTCCTCTTCTCCCTCGCTTTCTCTTTCAAAGTCAAAAAATATGTGGCCAATTCGCCGTCCCCCCACTCCCTTCCATTTTTCCGGCACCTTCTCCCTCACCGATGAGACCATGCCTATTTCGACTGAGTGAGTAACCATATTACTCCTATTACCCTCTGCATCCACGGCCGACATCTCAATGCGAAGATATTCAACGTTGTAAAGCCGGGGAACATCAATGGTCATAAATCCCACAATGCGCGACCCTTTACCCTCTTTTAACGGTATGTAGTGTCGTGAGAACATATTCCCGCCAAGCTGGGATACCGTCACCCAAAACCCCACAAGATCCCCGTCTTTATCCTCTGCATCGACAAAGATCGGTAGTATCCTGCCCGAAGGTATCCTGGAATAGGTGAAGGAATCCACGATCTCAGGTGGCCGACCGATAACCTCAGACGGATCCTTCTGCACCGGCGGCACCGAAACAACGCACCCGGCACAAAATAAAGCAATCAGCGCAACCGTAAACTTTCTCATGGCACATTACCTCTCGATTTGAAATTGTCCTCAAGTCATTTTAATTTATTTTCCCTATGAGACAAAAAGTGAATGAACCCAAAATTCCTGATCTTCTTTTCAGAGAGCCCCAGAGGCCGCCCCAAAAATGTCTCTATCTCCCACCCAACAGATTGTTTATCGGCAGCACTGGCGCTATTATAGGGGCCACCGTCAAGGAGACGGAAAAGATCTTGACAGAAAAGATCGGTATTCATAGAGTACTCGCTTCGATTAAAGGAATATTGTTGTGCTACGCCAGGATGCAGAAGAACAGTTGAGGAGATGACGGAATGCCGAAATTAAAAACACACAGAGGAGCGGCAAAGCGGTTTAAGGTTTCGGGTACCGGGAAGCTCATTCGCTCCAAGGCCTATAAAAGTCACCTGCTTACGCACAAGAACAGAAAACGCAAAAGACGCCTGAAACGTAAAGCCGTAGTGACAGGTGCTGCCGTACAGGCACTTAAAAGAATTTTGCCCTATTCTTAACGAATATTTTGGAATTACAGGGGGAAATCGTCATGACCCGTGTTAAAAAGGCTGTAAAATCGCGTCGCCGTCGAAAGAAAATCATCAAGATGGCAAAGGGCTACCGTGGAGCCCGTGGAAAGCTCCTGCGCCAGGCAAGTGAAGCCGTTGTCCGCGCTCACAAGTACGCTTACAGGGATCGCAGGCGTAAGAAGCGGGATTTCAGAAGACTGTGGATTCAAAGGATTAATGCCGCCGTAAGACAACAGGGTCTTAATTACTCCACCTTCATTTACGGTCTGAAAAAAGCAAACATCGGAATGGACAGAAAAGTGCTTGCCGGCCTTGCAGTGCAGGATCCTGATGCCTTCAAGGCCGTTGTGGAACGCGTAAAGGAAGTTCTCTAGAGTCATGGAAGAGCAGATAAAAGAGCTTTTAGAGCAGGCCCTGAGAGACCTTGAGGCTGCGGGAAGTGATCTGAAAGAAATCGACGGCGTAAGGGTAAAGTACCTGGGGAAGAAAGGGCAACTCACGGCGCTTCTTAGAAAGCTCGGTACGCTGGATCCGGCCCTCCGCCCCGTAGCAGGGAAGGCTCTAAACGAGGCGCGGGAAAACATTGAAAAAGCAATCGAAGAGGCCAGGAAACGGGCTAAAGAAGCCGTTATCCTGAGAATAGAGCCCTTTGACGTAACCGTACCCGGAAGGCGTCCCGCCGTCGGGAGCATACATCCCATCACCCAGACGGCCCGTGAAATAGCCAGGATCTTCGTGCAAATGGGTTTTGAAATAGTTGAAGGGCCTGAGGTTGAGCTTGATTACTATAACTTTGAAGCACTCAACATTCCAAAGGATCATCCCGCCCGGGACATGCAGGATACTTTTTACGTTTCCGAAGATGTGGTTCTCCGAACCCACACCTCTCCAATTCAGATCCGGGTAATGGAAAAACGGAAGCCACCGGTTCAGATAATAGCACCCGGCAAAGTTTACCGATGTGACTCCGACATGACCCATTCTCCCATGTTCCATCAGGTCGAAGGGCTGATGGTCGGAAAAAATGTTTCCTTTGCAGACCTCAAAGGCGTTCTAACCCTCTTCGTTCACCAGATGTTCGGCACTCACATCGGGGTCAGATTTCGACCCAGTTTTTTCCCCTTCACCGAACCCAGCGCGGAAGTGGATATTCAGTGCGTAATCTGCGGAGGTAGCGGCTGCAGGGTCTGTTCTGAAACCGGATGGCTCGAAATTCTGGGATGCGGGATGGTTGACCCTGCCGTTTACGGTTATGTGGGCTACGACCCCGAAGAAGTAACCGGTTTTGCTTTCGGAATGGGCATTGAGCGCATTGCCATGCTCAAATGGGGTATTAACGATCTCCGTATGTTCTTTGAAAACGACATCCGCTTTCTTCACCAGTTCAGGTTCACTCCAAAACCGTAGTTGCAGTCAGGAGTGGCAACATGCGATTAAGCTTCAGGTGGTTAAGGGCCTATGTTGAAATCGATGCAACCGCCCATGAGGTTGCAGACCGCCTTACCATGGCCGGCCTTGAAGTCGAAGGAGTTTATGATCGATTTCCTCATCTGAAAAAGGTTGTCCCGGCAAAGATATTGCGCGTTATGAACCATCCATCTGCAGACCGCCTGAAGCTGTGCAGGTGCACGGACGGGAATCGCGAGTACGGAATCGTCTGCGGTGCTCCCAACGTAAGAGAGGGAATAACGGTCCCTCTTGCCCTGCCCGGAGCAAAACTTCCAAGCGGTATTCGTATAGGTGAAGCCCTGATACGGGGAGAAAAGTCCGAAGGAATGCTTGCATCTCAAAAAGAGCTGGGCCTTGGAGAAGATGCATCAGGCTTATGGATTTTACCCGACGACATACCCCTGGGAATCCCTCTTGACCGCGCTCTCGACATTGAGGACTGGATCCTTGAGATTTCCGTTACCCCCAACCGGGGAGACTGTCTGTCTGTAATCGGACTGGCCAGAGAGGTCGCGGCACTGTACGGCAAAAAGGTCAGGTATCCGGAAATTTCTCTTTCCGAAGAGGGGCCTCCGGTAGAACAGGTTGCCCGTGTAGACATAGAGGATCCGGAGAAGTGCCCCAGATACACGGCCAGAGTGCTTTTCGATGTTACCATAGGTCCTTCGCCCAGATGGATGGTGGACAGGCTTGAGTCGGCTGGCATCAGATCCATAAACAATGTGGTGGATGTAACGAATTATGTGATGCTGGAGATGGGGCAACCTCTGCACGCCTTTGACTATGATCGGCTTGCAGAGCATCGCATTGTCGTCCGCTGTGCAAGAAGCGGAGAAGTCTTCCGAACTCTGGATGGACAGGACAGAATTCTTTTCGACGATACCCTTATGATCTGCGACGGACGGGGGCCTGTTGCCATAGGCGGAATTATGGGTGGCGAAAATTCCGAAATAACCTCCGAAACACGCCATGTGCTAATAGAAAGCGCCTGGTTTAACCCCCTTTCGATAAGACGCACGAGCAAGAAACTGCGTTTGTCTTCGGAATCGAGCTACCGCTTTGAGCGCTCCGTGGACCCCGAAGGCGTGGTAAAAGCACTTGATCGAGCGGCTCAGCTGATGATGGAGACTGCGGGCGGACGGCTTGCGAGGGGAATTATCGACGTTTATCCCAGACCCCATCGGAGACCGGTGCTCCACCTCAGGGTTGATCGAACAAATCGATACCTGGGCACCTCTTTTTCCGTCGAAGAGATGGAATCGGCGCTGAAACGACTGGAAATGGAGGTTGATAAAATCGACGGCAATAACCTAAGGGTTATTCCACCTTCTTACCGTCAGGATGTTACACGTGAGGTGGATCTAACGGAGGAAATCGCAAGAATAATCGGTTACGACAGGGTGCCGACCAAACACCCCGGAACCACGGTAATGCCCAGGGAAGAAGATACCCATTTGCGCCTGAGAGAAGAACTGAAAGATCTGTGCAGGGGTATGGGGCTTACGGAGATTTTAACGTTTTCCTTCATCTCGCAGAGTTCACTCGGCAAACTGAGACTTCCGGAAAGGGATGTCCGACTCAGACCCATAAAACTCATGAATCCTCTGAGCGAAGAACAGGCGGTCATGCGCACCAGCCTGATTCCCAATATGCTGGAGACGATAAGATTCAATCTGGACAGACAGAACGAATCACTTCGGCTTTTTGAATTGAGCAAGGTTTTCATCCCCAAAGGAACCGATCAGCTACCTCAGGAAGATTTTCAGCTGGTCGTTGCCCTTACCGGATTAAGGACCGATGATCCACTCTACGATCCAAACCCGGCCGACTACGCCGACATCAAGGGTATCTGCGAAAACATTATGGACTTCTTCAGAATACCTGAGGTGAAATACTCAAAAGACGAATTGCCTCCGTACATGGATCCGGTTAAGGCGGCATCTCTGTTCGTGAAGGGAGAGTATGTGGGAACGGTGGGCAAAATCCACCCCCTCGTTGTTGAGGCCTTTGATATTGCCGTTCCCGTATGGCTTCTGGAGCTGGACTTTGAAAAGCTATTTCGCATGAGAGGGCTCTCGCTGAGTTTCCGACCTCTTCCCAAATATCCTTTTGTGCCCCGGGACCTTGCCGTTGTTGCCGACGAAGACTTTCCGGTTCAGGAAATTCTGGATTACCTGAATAATCTTGAAGAACCCCTTCTTGAAAAGGTTTTCATATTCGACATTTTCAGAAGTAAACAACTGGGCGAGGGCAAGAAAAGCGTTGCATATAGGATTATCTACAGACACCCGGAAAGAAGCCTTACCGACGAGGAAGTAAACGAGCTTCACGGACGTATTGTTCAGAAGATCCTGGAAACCTTTGATTTAAGACTCAGGTGAAACCATGGCTCAACCAAAACCCGTACAGGTATTGATGTACATAGGTGATGACATATTCGTGGGCACCTCTAACAATTTCGGGCCCGAGGGAATACTAATACAGATGTCCGATCCGCCCATGCTGGGAACTCCGGTAAAGTTGAAACTCCAGTTTCCCGATCTTCCCAATGCAATCGAAGCTGCGGGTGAAGTCGTGTGGACTAACCCTTACGGAACCGGAGATGCTTACGTTCCCAAGGGATGCGCCGTGAAGTTTAAGGGGTTGCCCAGCGACGTGGCTTCTGCTCTGAACAACCTATCATTTCAGTATCATCAGTCCGGTGATCCTCTGAAGTTTTACTACTCCTGACGAAAGTAGAACACATGATAAAGAGGCTGGAAATAAGTCTTAAGAAGAACCTGCCTGACCCTGAAGGTGCTCTTCTGGCAAGAAGAATTCGCGATTACTTCGGCATTGAGATCGGCAGAATAAGAGTCGTACGGGTCATAACCTTTGATCTTGATTTATCCGAAGATGAGTTTGAAGCTATAAGAAAGCACATTTTTACAAACCCGGTAATACACGAATCCTCTTTTGAAACTCTCATAAGGGACCCTCAGTGGGTGATATGGGTTGGGTTAAGGCCCGGCGTTAAGGATACGGCAGGAGAGGTAGCCCTTGAGGCGGTCAGAGATTACCTGCTGGCCCTGCAATCGGAAAGGTATGAAGGAATTGCGGAACGAGGTGCCGCCTTTACGTCAAAGTTGTACGAGATAGAAGGTGGTAAACTCAGGCGCGCGGATCTGGAGCGCATTGCAGGAGAACTTCTCGCCAATGATTTGATACAGCAGTGGAAGATCTTTTCAGGGCAGGAGTGGGATAACGATAGAGGCATAGGGTTTATCCTGCCCAGGGTTATCCTTGAGAAAGGGGCTTCCGTAACAACCATTCCGATTCCGTCCGACAAAGCTCTTGAAGAACTAAGCAGAGAGCGAAATCTGGCTCTGAACCCTCAGGACATACCCGTCATACGAAACTATTTCAACCGCCCTGAAGTCCGTGCTTTCAGGGCCCGGGTGGGCCTTGGAGACCCAACCGATGTGGAACTGGAGGCCATTTCTCAGGCAAGGAGCGACCATTGCAATCATAACACCTTTCGGGGATACTTCGAGTACATAGATCTGGATACCGGTCAGGTCACCAAAATAGATAATCTCTTTAAAACCTTCATAGAAAAACCGACCCTGAAAATTGCTTCCGAAAAAGACTGGGTGGTATCGGTTCTCTGGGATAATGCCGGAGTTGCACGGTTTGACGACCACCACCACTACGTAATAACCGGAGAAACTCATAACAGCCCTTCCAACATGGAGGCTTACGGTGGGGCGCTGACCGGCATCGTGGGCGTATATCGGGACATCATGGGAACCGGAAAAGGGGCCAGGATGGTCGGAGGCATGTACGGATACTGCGTGGGCCATCGGGATTACAATGGGCCCCTGCGACCTCATCTTCATCCCCGACGTTTGCTCGACGGCGTTGTTGAAGGTGTCAGGGACGGAGGGAACAAGCACGGAGTACCGACTTTATACGGTCTCCTGTATTTCCATCCCTCCTATATGGGCAAATGCCTGGTATTCGTCTCTTCTGTGGGGATAATGCCTCATAGCGTACCCAACGGACCCTGTCACATGAAGCGGCCGTCTCCCGGCGACCTCATCGTCATGTGTGGAGGCCGCGTCGGTAAAGACGGAATTCACGGAGTTACTGCCTCCAGCGAGGTTTATTCCGAACACACTCCGGCAGGTCATGTGCAGATTGGAGACCCTTACACGCAGAAAAAAATGCACGACTTTCTTCTGGAGGCCCGTGACGAAGGCCTCATTTCCTTCATAACCGACAACGGGGGAGGAGGTCTTTCTTCATCTATAGGTGAATCTGCACGAATTGCCGGTGGTGCTTACGTGGAACTGGATAAAGTACCGCTAAAATACGAAGGACTCGACGCCTGGGAGATCTGGGTTTCGGAATCTCAGGAGCGCATGACCGTCGGCGTGAAGCCCGAACACATCGACCGTTTCATGGAGCTTTCAAAAAAACACGAAGTGGAAAGCACGGTCATAGGGCGTTACGAAGATAGCGGCAAGCTGCACCTGGTCTATAAAGGAAAGACCTGTGCTTACCTCGATATAAGCTTTTTTGAAGAAGAGTTTCCCCAGTGGAAGTTTCGGGCGGAATGGATCGGCCCGGAGCGAAGAGGCCTGAGAGAACCCGTAATCCAGGAACCATCGGATTACGGATCGCTTCTAAGAAAGATGCTGTCACGGCCCAACCTCCATTCCCGGGAGTGGATACACCGTCAGTACGACCACGAAGTACAGGGCGGAAGTGTTATAAAGTATTTCGTGGGAAAAACCAGAGATATTCCCTCTGATGCGGTGGTAATAAGACCTGTCCTTAATTCCAAACGGGGGCTTGCAATAGCCCAGGCACTTCACCCGCTTTACGGGATCATAGACACCTATCACATGGTGGCCGCATCCATCGACGAATGTGTAAGACGGCTTGTTGCGGTGGGCGGAGACATGTCTCAAATAGGGGGCGTTGACAATTTCTGCTGGCCCTCCATTCAATTCGACCCGGAAACCAACCCGGACGGCTTTTACAAAGCAGCCCAGCTTGTTCGTGCCTGCATGGCTTTGAAGGATTACTGCCTGGACTTCGGCATCCCACTGCTCTCCGGGAAAGACAGCATGTATGTGGACGGAATGCTCAGAGGAGAATTCGGAGAGCGCCATAAGGTTTCAGGCCTTCCCACGATGCAATTTACGGCGACATCCGTAGTGCCCGACATTAACGACTGCATAACACCGGAGTTCAAACAGCCGGGTGATTACATTTACATTCTGGGCGTTACACGAAACGAGCTGGGCGGGTCGGAGTATTATGATCTCTTCGGCTATACCGGTCTAAACGTCCCAAAGGTCAACACCAGAGAGCTAATACCGCTCTACAGAGCACTGGAACGGGCTATTCGGTCTCGCCTTCTGGCCTCCTGCCACGGGATATACAGAGGCGGCCTTGCCGTTCACCTTGCAATGTGTGCCATTGGAGGATGTCTTGGAGCCAGAATTGATCTTGGTTCAGTACCCTCTGAAGGAGTATCCCGAAACGATACCCTTCTTTTCAGCGAATCGGCAGGCCGTTTTCTGGTAACCGTTGCTCCGGAGGACAGAAAAGCTTTTGAAGAAATTTTCAGGGGCCTGCCCTTTGCGTGTATAGGAAAAGTCCTCGAAGAACAGACCCTTGAGTGCACAGCCCTGAACGGCGGGGTTCTTTTCAAGGAAGACCTCGGGGCATTGAAAAAGGCATGGTCGGGAAGGGAAATCATAGAAGAAGAATACGGTATGTATCCCATAACGGCCGGGTCGGATTGTGTCTATAGAGCAGCCGGAGTCGAAAAGATAGGGTTAAAGTCCTCCGGTTTCCCGGGTTTAAAATCGAAAATCAAAGCCCTCGTGCTCACGGGGTTTGGACTGAACTGCGATGTGGAAACCGCCTACGCGCTGGAGAAGGCCGGAGCGATCGTCGAGCGCGTTCACCTCAACGATCTTATAGAAGGTCGAAAAAACATCGAAGATTACAGAATTTTTGTCATCGACGGCGGCTTTTCCTGGGCCGACGAACACGGAGCCGGCCTGATTATGGCCGTCAGAATGAAACACCGTCTGGGGGACAGGCTGTTCGAATTCGTCGAAAAAGAGGGGCTCGTACTCGGGATCTGTAACGGCTTTCAGGTTCTGGTAAATCTGGGCCTTCTTCCGGGCATAACCCCGGGGAGCTTTTCCAGAGATGTGGCCCTCATAGCCAATGACTGCGGTCGCTTTATAGACGAGTGGGTGTGGCTTCAGGTCAATCAGAAGTCGCCCTGTGTATTCACTCAGGGCCTGGAAGTTTCGACCCTGGAGTATCCTGTTCGTCATGGAGAAGGAAAATTCTATGCAGAACCACAGGTAGTGGAGCTTCTTAAGAGGAACAATCAGGTTGTCTTCAGATATGCCCTGCCTGACGGTACTCCTGCAAGGGGTCGATTTCCCTTCAATCCCAACGGTTCTCTTGAGGACATTGCCGGTATTTGCGACATAACGGGTCGTGTGCTTGGAATGATGCCCCATCCCGAAGCCTACAACCACTGGACAAATCACCCCGACTGGCCCCTCCACAAAGAATATCTGAGAAGGCGAGGAACAGCCTATCCTGAGGAAGGCCTTGGAATCGTCCTTTTCAGGAATGCCCTTCGGGTTCTGAGTGAATAAAAGCGGAGTGTCTGGATGAGTACGAACATAGCCGTCTTTGTATCGGGTAGCGGCACAAACCTTCAGGCCATGATAGATCGGCGTCTGGGGCGGGCCGACGGAATCGTCCGAACACTTAAGGCCGACATAAAAGCGGTTATAAGCGACAGAGCGGAAGCTTACGGTCTGGAGCGAGCACGCAAACACGGAATCCCGGCTTACGCAGTTGACTACGGCTTCTACATCCAAAAGCACAGGGGTGATAGAGAGAAAGCCTACCGGGAAGCGGAAGAAGAAATCTTATCGGTACTGGCAAAATACGACATCGACTACATATGCCTTGCCGGATACATGCGCCTTCTCACTCCGGATTTCCTGAAGCACTTTCGTAAAGGGCCCGTCTACGGCGTTATCAACATCCATCCCGCCCTTCTCCCGTCCTTCCCCGGGATGCACGGTTATGAAGACACCTTTAATTACGGGTGCAAATGGGGAGGGATAACGGTTCATTTCGTCGATGAAGGCAAAGATACAGGCCCTATAATTGCCCAGGCAGTTTACCCCATCTGGCCCGACGACACCGTCGAAAGTGTAAGACTGAGAGGGCTTAGCGTCGAGTACGAACTCTACAGCCAGTGTATTAACTGGATTGCCGAAGAACGGCTTTCCTTCTCAAGGATCAACAGCAGAACCGTAATATCCATAACAGATCCGGAATATGAACGCTTTATGCGCAAATTAACGGAAAAAGCCCTGACGACCCATATCGGCCTGTAACTCTGCGAGCCGATCTTTCACACGACCTATCATGGCCATGTCTTTCTCCAGAGGATCCCCTTCCGTTGTCAGGTATCCCCCAACCATAAGCCCGTTTACTGCCACCTCGAGTGCCAGTTCCTGCCTGTCGCCCAGAGCAGGTTCTCTCCCACCGCAGAGTCTAAATGTCGCACCGGGGGAAATCAGTCTGAAGATTACAAGAGTCCTGATTATTTCGTCGGATGACGGAGGTTTCATCTTTTCAAGAGGGGTTCCGGGCCTGGGGTTAAGAATATTCACCGGTATGGAATCAACTTCCATACTTTTCAATTCGTAAATCATTTCAATTCTTTCATAAAATGTTTCACCCAGTCCGATAATACCACCAGAACAAACCGTCAGGCCCGCTTCCCGGGCCGATTCAACGGTCTTTATTCGGTCTTCGTATGAATGAGTGGTACAGATCTGCCGGAAATATCCACGAGAGGTTTCCAGATTGTGATGATACATACTCAGACCCGCAGCTTTCAGCTCCTCTGCCATGGATCGGTCTATTATGCCGAGAGATGCACAAAGTTGAAGATTTGTCTCCCTGCGTAATTTTTCAATAATCCTGAGAATCTTTTCAAAATCCCCCTTTGACGGTTTTTTGCCGCTTATAACAATGGAAAAGCGTTTTACGCCGGCCCGGTCCATATCGATTGCTTTTTGCAGAATGGTTTCGTAATCCAGGAGAGGATATTCGGTTATCGGACTACGGTACCACACCGACTGGGCGCAAAACTTACAGTCCTCGCTGCACTTTCCCGAACGAGCGTTGATAATACTGCAGGTCTCGGTATTAATCCCTGTAAATTTAAGTCTCACACGCCGGCCCAGTTCCAGAAGCTCCTCCTGGAAAGAATCCGCCCTATCGTAAAGAATTCCGGCAATCTCCCGGGAAATTCCATTACCGTCGAGGCTGTGAAGAGCAAGGCCAGGGCTCATAAAATTCCTCCTGGGGCTGGGCATAACAAAACCCCGGTGGAGGCTTAACCCCACCGGGGTAATAGGCAACCTGAACTTCAACAACGCCGGCTAGAACTTCCAGAGCAACCGAGCACCGACCTCGTAGATGTTGTCGTCTTCTTCGTTGGTCGAAAGAGCGTCATCACCGATGAGGTAAGCGCCTACGAGACGGAGCGTCAGACCATCCATAAGCTTATGATCGATGTAGAGATCCAGTTCGTGACCAATGCTGTCATCGTACTCATCGGTGGCCTCGTTGGCCAAAACATCATCGTCGGTTCCGAGATAGTAATAGTTGAAGGTAACCTTGGTAGTATCAAGAGCCTGCCAGGCAACGCCGGCATGGATGGTCCAGAGGTTTCTGGGAGCATCACCGGCATCGTAATCGCCGCGATTGGGCAGACCACCACCCATACCATAGCTGCTCGTGTACCAGTCATTGCCCGCAACATTCACGTCCAGTGTGCCCAGACCGGCGATTTCAGCCCAGTAATGAGACCTTCCGGCAGGATAGGCAAAATCGTCAGAGGTCCAGAAGCCACCAAGAGTGAAAGTAAAAGCACCCATGTAAAAATCAAGGGCCGCCTCTACCATCCAGCCTTCGTAGTCCTCATCCTCATCGGTACCGGCAATGTCATAACCGCCGAGGTTCTTCACGAAGTTAACCTTGGCTCCCAGCCAATCCATCTTATAGCCCAGAGAGAAACCCAGATCCACCAGGTGGTTATCTTCCTTGTCCACTGCACCCGTACCACCATATCCAATGCTGTTTGGATAGGAATAATCGGCGTCATGAGCGTACTGATAGAAGAGAACAGCCGCCGCATTGAAAGGACCTTCCGCATACTTCAGAGCAAGGAACCAATCATCCATGTCGTTATAGTCCGTCACCGGATCGCTGTTAACACCGGCTATATAACCCAGCTCAACCTTTACCGGATCAAAAGCGGTCTTTAGAACGAAAGCGGAAGCATCATCTGCTACAATCCAACCATCAAGATAGCTCAAACCCTGGACACCCACAAGAGCCCTGACAGGCGTGTTGGGGATCATGAAGTCAAGATACACGTTCTTCATCTCCAGGTTAACGGCGTCGGCACCCCAGTCACCACCACCATGCCTTCCGGCACCTTTTTCAAGACCCCAGAGCGTATCGGCTTCCCACTTCGTTACAAGCTGAAGATTCTCGCTTCCCACGAAAGTAAAATATAACCTCAGTCGCTGATCGATCCAGTTGGCAGTATCGTCCAGATCACTATTGGCATCTTTCATATTCTCATTAGCGTGAATTCTCCAGCGATACATACCACCGTACTTGAACTCAACGGCGAAGGACGGAACGGCAATAGCCACCGCCGCAACCAAAGCAATCAACATTACCAGATACTTACGCATCTCTTTCCTCCTCTTCTAAATTTTTACACCCGATCTATCCCTCATCTCCACAACTTAACACAACCCCTTCTTTACAAACAGCGCCTTGCCAAAGCCCCAAATTTCACCCCCTTTCAGCACACACAACTCCACCGTCTATAAAATGCTACTCCTTCTTACCCCATCGATCCATCAGGTGTCAACATGAAAAATTTTTCAAGATAACGGCAAGCATAACCGATAAAGCTTTTTACCACCTGCAAAATACCCGATCCCCAATTCCGGCCGACAATGTCTCGGAAGCATTACCACAACACACCGATATTTCAAGATGGTCATAGCTTCCCCAGAGGGCACACAAAGCCCCTTCAGGAACATCGCCATAGGTATTTACAATACTCTCAATAGCCTTATCGCCAACCCTGACCCTGAAATTCGAGCTTTTCACGACACCTTCCGGCAAACAATCTTTCCTTATATTGGTTATCAGGTTTCCAAAGCGGTCGATGTGAATAACCTGACCTTTTACCTCAGCAACACCACGATCAACTTCCGTCCATTCGGCAATGTAAGGTTCACATCCGGTACCCACCGCATCTATTTGACCTCCAGAGGCAAGATAAGCCGCCACAGGTGCAAAGACATCACGACCGTGGAAGGTGGAGCTGACGCTGCTTCTGAAAAGAGAAACATTTTCCAGCGAGAAGGCCCTATAACCTCCGGATTTTAACACCCAGGAAAAAAGACCGTTATCGGGACCGACCAGATATTTCCTCCCCACTTCCACGGCAAGAGCCTTTCTGGCAGTCCCCACCCCGGGGTCCACAACACACAGGAAAATCGTACCCGATGGGAAAAAATCGAATACCGAATAAAGGACGTAAGCAGCAGACTCAATCCTGAAAGGGTCAACTTCATGAGATATATCTACAAATTCCACATCATCGAGACCTTTTAAAATTACGGCCTTCATGGCGGCAACATAGCCGTCACGGGTACCGAAATCCGTAAGCAGGGCAATAAGCGGCCTTCTCACGGTGATCTCCTTTCCCGCTGAGCACGAATTAAAGCCGGCGTATCCGGGTCGTATTCCTTTTTCAGCTGCAACATAATAACGGACCCGATAACCATCAATCCCCCCAGAATCTGCGGTATATCGAGCTTTTCTCCCAGAAAGAAAAAGGAAACAAAACCCGCAGTAATGGGCTCAAGGGTCGCCGTTATGCTGGCCCGGGTTGAACGAATCAGGTTGATTCCCAGAAAATACAGGCCAAAGGGCACCAGAGTTCCGAAGATTGCGATGTATAAAACGAGAAGCCACATGAAGCCGTTCATGTCCCGGCGAAATCCCGTAAGGGGTGGGTGCAAAAGATTCCAGAGAAGTGTTGCAAAAAGAAGGGCATAAAAAAACACGGTCCAGGGACTGTACCGCCGCATTCCCCGTTCCCCGTGAACCGAATACCAGGCAAAAGAAAGAGCGGCACCGAGCCCTCCAAGGATTCCCATTTTGTTCATGGAAAGAAGGTCGAGATCGTAACCCCCGACGACCAGAAAACACCCAAAGGTTGCCCCCGCCAGGGCCAGAAACACGTAGAAACTTACCCGCTCCCTGGCGATAACCACGGAGTAAAGGGTTATGAAGGCAGGAGCGAGATATTCGAGAAGAATTGCCGCGGCAACCTTGATTTTGCTTATGGCATAAAAGTAAGTAAATTGAACCATACCCATTCCAAGAATTCCAAGGACTGCAAAATAGAGGACATCGGATTTTTTGATCCTGAGCAAATCAGGCCGTAAGAAGGCAAGAAACAATCCCAGCAGGGGAGTAGATATGGTAAGGCGCAACTGGACCACATCGTAGGGAGTCAAACCGTGGATAAAAAGATACTTTCCCGATGTGCCGGAGACTGCCCACATAACGGCCGCAAGAATCACATATACGTAGCCTATCCTGGGAACGACACCGTTCGAATCCACCTTTTCCACCATAGCTACACCCTCCGAACCACGACATGTACCACCATAACTCAGGTAAGGTCAAAAATTCTCTTTCCCTCTCGTGAAAAACGACCCACCTCAAAATTGCCTCAATTGCTGGCCTCTTGAACGGAATTTTCCCGTGATGGGGGAAATGGATCAAATTTTCCTTTAATTTTTGCACATCCGGGGTAAATAAAGGCCGGTAGACCGCGATCCGGAGGGCTTTTATGGGAGAGCCGGGGATTTTCGTCTCCGAGATGTTCATCAGCATACAGGGAGAATCATCCTTTGCCGGATGGCCTTGTGTTTTTATCAGAACGGCAGGATGTAACCTGAAGTGCACCTATTGCGACACCCTCTATGCCCGCAACGGCGGTCGTAAAGTGACGCTTCGTAACTGCCTTCGTTTCGTGGAAGATTCGGGCCTGAAGCTGGTCGAAATAACGGGAGGAGAACCCCTATTGCAGGAGGAGCTCCCCCGCCTGGTAAAAATGTTGATCGATCGGGAATACACCGTCCTCATCGAAACCAACGGATCTCTGGACATAAGCCCAATCCCCGAAAAGGCAATACGGATCATGGATATAAAATGCCCCTCCAGCGGAATGATGCATAAAAACGACTATGAAAACCTCAAGCGCCTCCACCCCGCAGACGAGGTCAAGTTCGTAATCGGTAATTTCGAAGATTACCTCTTTGCATCCCAATGGGCCCGTAGGGTGCTGGAAGAATCCCCTGTCAGAGTTATACACTTCTCTCCTGTTTTCGGCCTCCTTGAGCCCTCAACCCTGGCAGAGTGGATACTCAAGGATAAAATCCCGGTAAGGTTGAACCTTCAACTTCACAAATATATCTGGTCGCCTGACGCAAAAGGAGTTTAAACGATGAACCGTTCCAGAGCAGTTGTGCTTCTTTCCGGGGGAATTGACTCAACGACAACCCTTGCCGTTGCAAAGCATCAGGGATACGAGCTTTACGCTCTTACCTTTCGCTACGGACAGCGTCATGAAAAAGAGATCCAATCGGCCCGGAGATTGGCCCGTGTTTTTGGCGTAAAAAAACACCTCATTCTGGAAATACCACTTCACCTTATCGGAGCTTCTGCTCTTACCGATGATATCCCCGTCCCTAAGGACGTTCCTCAAGACAAAATCGGGAGAAATGTGCCGATTACATATGTTCCCGGCCGCAACACCATCTTTCTGGCCTGTGCCGTTGCCTGGGGCGAGACGGTGGGAGCATACGACATTTTTATCGGGGCAAATGCTCTGGACTACTCCGGCTATCCCGACTGCCGACCCGAGTTCATAGAAGCCTTTGAAAAGGTGGCGAACCTGGGAACAAGGGCCGGATCAGAAGAGGGACAAAGGTTCAGGATACACGCACCCCTGATTTCCTTAAGCAAAAAGGAGATCATCCTCAAGGGCATCTCTCTGGGTGTCGATTACGCCCTTACACATTCCTGCTATGATCCGGACCCTCAGGGAAGAGCCTGTGGCAGATGCGAAAGCTGTATATTGCGACGCAAAGGATTCAAGGAAGCCGGGATACCGGATCCAACGATTTATGCGGAGGAACAACAAAAATGAGTGAACGGGTAAAGCGAGAACTGTCTCAGCTCGGCCGATCTGCATCCATACCCGAAAACCCCGATAAGGCCGTACTTGAAACCTTTGAAAACCCTCATCCCGACGTTCACTATGTGGTTCGCCTGAAGGCACCCGAATTTACCTGCCTTTGCCCGATAACGGGCCAGCCCGATTTCGCCACAATCATTGTGGATTACGTACCCGGCAAGTGGATCCTTGAAAGCAAGTCCTTCAAGCTGTTTCTCGGAAGCTTCAGAAACACGGGAATTTTCCACGAAGACGGCACCGTTTACATTCACAAAAGGCTCAAGGAAGCCCTTGATCCCGTTTATCTCAGGGTTATCGGATTCTGGAACGTAAGGGGTGGGATATCCATTGATGTAGCCGTGGAAAGCGGAAGGCTCCCGGAGAACTGCAGACCTCTGCCAATCCGGCAGGACTAAAGAGGAGCATTCGGTCATGACCATTAAGAGCCGGCCGATTTATCTGCTCGGAATAGGCGGTATAGCCATGGGAAACCTCGCGGGATTTCTACAGGAAAAGGGTTATCCCGTTGCAGGTTCGGACAGAAGTCTCTATTCCCCGATGAAAGAATTTCTCACGGCAAGAAACATCCCCGTAAGGATGCCTTACGCTGAAGCCAATGTAAGTGCTATCCGCCCCGATCTGGCCGTCATCGGCAACGCAATCAGAGCGGACAATCCAGAGGCTCGATGGATCGTCCAATCCGGCACTTCATACATGAGCATGCCGGAGGCAATAAACCACTTCATGCTGAACAATCACAAAAGCCTTGTTGTAGCAGGGACTCACGGCAAAAGCACCACGGCCGCACTGCTTCTCTGGGTTCTTCATCAGGCGGGAATGGACCCCTCGGGATTTGTCGGCGCAATCATTAAAAAAGAGGGTAAAGGTTACATGCACGGAAGCGGCCCTTTTGCCGTAATAGAAGGAGACGAATACGACACGGCCTTTTTCGATAAAAGGCCCAAGTTCCTGCACTACAATCCCTTTGGGGCAATCGTAACGGGTATAGAATTCGATCATGCCGACATCTACAAGGACGTCTATGCAATAAGAAAGGCCTTTGAAAGTTTCGTAAGGCTAATTCCCCCCGAGGGCGTTCTGGTTCTCAGAAATGAAGACCCTCACGCCGATACCTTGAGAAAAATCTGCCGGGGAAAGGTAGTAACTTACGGTCTCTCCGAGAAAGCCGACTGGAGAATTCTGTCATGGGACGCCGACGGAAGGATGTCTTTCATGGCCCTGTGCCACGGGCACGGCAAACATTACTCCTTTCCACTGAGTCTCATCGGAAAACACAACGCCCTAAATGCCCTGGCAGTTGTGGCTCTTCTGGATGCCCTGGGAATTGACCTCAACAGGGCAATACCCGGCTTCGCCACCTATCCCGGTCTGAAAAGGCGTCAGGAAATACTGGTCTTTCAGGAAGATCTCATTCTGGTCGACGACTTCGCACACCACCCCACGGCCGTCACAGAAACCATAAAAGCACTGAAAGCACACTTTCCTGAAAGACGGCTGATTGCCATTTTCGAACCCAGAACCAACACGAGCAAACGGGCTTACTTTCAGGATGCTTACGCAGAAGCTTTTGACGGATCGGAGATAGTGATATTAAAGGCACCACCCGATTACAACGAACTGCCGGAAAAGGACAGGCTTAACCTGCCTGAGTTGGCCGCCCGGTTGAAAGATCTCAGGATAGATGCACATTGGGCTTTATCGTCAGACGAGGTTGTTTCAATATGCCTGCGTTACTTACAAAAAGGAGATCTCGTGCTCTGCATGAGTAATGGCGACATGGATGGAGTCCCCGAAAAGCTGTCCCGGTCTTTCAGGAGCAGAGCAGGATGAAAAAGATACTTCTTCACGTTTGCTGTGGTCCATGCACTTTCTATCCCCTTGAGAAGCTCCGATCCAACGGATGGGAAGTGATGGCCTTTTTTTACAATCCCAACATTCATCCCTACTCGGAGTGGCTCAGACGGCGGGAAGCGCTGACGGAAATGGCCGAAGCAAAAGGTCTCCGGGTCATAATAAGAAACGATTATCCCCTGGAAGAATTCCTGAGAAACGTTGCTTTTCGGGAGTCTCAGAGATGCACCTACTGCTACACCCTGAGACTGGAAGCCACGGCCAGACTGGCAAAAAAAAGCGGTTTTGACGCCTTTACGACGACCCTTCTTTACAGCAAGCGCCAGAAACACGAACTGGCCAAGAACATAGCCGAGAATGCAGCCGCAAAATACAAAATCCCTTTCTACTACGAAGACTTCAGGTCCGGATGGAAAGAGGGCCAGCGCATGGCTCAGGAGTCGGGCATATACCGCCAGCAGTATTGCGGCTGCATCTTCAGCGAGAAGGAGCGCTTTTACAGGGTTTCCTCTACCGGGACTCCCAGAAAAGCTTCCTGAAGTGATACCCGTAGATCGCGTAAGTCACCGTAAAAACAAAAGATCTTGGGTATTTCAGCAGGGTTTTTACGAGAGACTTCCAGTAGAGACGCTTAAGACCCCGTCGGTCTCGAATTCCCAGAAACCATATGGAACGAAGAAAGGCGATTACATCGCATAACAGCACCTTACTCTTTGCTCTGGGTCTGTAGGTCTCCAGGAATCTGTAAATCCGTCGATAGTAGTTGCCGGGCTCGTAGGCCTTTTTCATCAATTTGTTGTACTGCTCGATTATCCACTTTCGGTCGAGCCTGGTCACGAAGTTAAGCGTGCCCCTTTCGTCTGTATTGTCACCCGTGGGGTCGAAAAGAAGCCTTCCTTCTTTCTGCAGTCGTTTGTAGAGCCTGGTTGTGGGAATAGCCGTAAGCAGACCGATCATGGCGGTGACTATTCCGTTTTCCTGAATGAATTCGAACTGCTTTTTGAATATATCCGGCTTGTCGTGATCGAAACCGATAATAAAACCACCCATGACGGCAAGACCGTGTTCGTGAATACGCCGTACCGACTCCGAGAGACTTCTTTTAAGGTTCTGGTATTTGCCGCATTCTTTAAGGCTTTCTTCTTCAGGAGTTTCCAGCCCCAAGAAAACCTTATTGAAACCGGCCTCAACCATCAGATCCATCAACTCCTCATCGTCTGCCAGATCGACGGATGCTTCTGTGAAAAAACTGAAAGGATAACCCCGAGCTGCCTGCCATGAGACGACATCCCTCAACAGCGATTTTACCCGTCTCTTATGCCCTATGAAATTGTCATCAACAATGAACACCGATCCCCGCCAGCCCCGTTTGTACAAAGCCTCGAGTTCTTCAATCATCTGTTCGTTACTCTTCGTACGCGGCCTACGGCCGTTCATCACGATTATGTCGCAAAACTCGCAATCGTAAGGGCAGCCCCGGGAATACTGAACACTCATCGTCGCATAACGGTCCATCTTTATCAGATCCCAGGCCGGAATGGGGGTGTTGGTCAGATCCGGATGTTCATCCGATTGATATATCCTGCGTGCCCTGCCGCCCGCCAGATCTTCGACGAATTCGGGAATCAGGGCTTCGCCTTCACCGAGTATCAGATGATCCACCTGAGGAAATTCCTGATGAAAGCACAGGAAAAGCGGGCCTCCTCCTACAACCTTCCTGCCGAGTGCATGAGCCATTTCGATAACCTTTTCCGTGGAAGGTCTCTGAACCACCATCGCACTTATCCAGACATAATCGGCCCAGCGAATATGATGTTCTCTGAGGGGTTCCACATTCATATCCACAAGCCTCAGGTTCCACTCTTTCGGTAGCATAGCCGCAACGGTAAGTGCTCCAAGAGGCGGAAAAGCAGCCTTTCGACCCACAATTTTAAGAGCATGAGTAAAGCTCCAGAAAGTTTCACTGACTTTCGGGTAAACCAGCAAAATGTTCATTTCGCCGTCTCCTTGTTTTGGCTTAAATTGTCGATTGTCGACCCCTCCGATTTGTGTAATAGTTTAGTCAATTGAGATTCCGAAA
>NZ_FOUU01000002.1:0-46498 GCF_900114975.1 Thermodesulforhabdus norvegica | reverse complement strand
TTATCCTGCTCGTGCCATCTGCGTACCTGCTCTTCCCATTTCTTATCCTGCTCATGCCACCTGCGTACCTGCTCCTCCCACTTCTTATCCTGCTCGTGCCATCTGCGTACCTGCTCCTCCCACTTCCTCTCCTGCTCCTCCCATTTTCGCGCCTGCTCCCTCCACTGTTCCTCCAGTCTCTTAATATGCTCGTCCCACCTGCGGTTAAATTCTTCACGATCACGCCTTAGTTCTTCAAGCAGGCGATCAAATCGGCTCTCCGTTTCCTTCTTGTCGGCAAAGTACTGCCTGGATAATTTCAAAATAAGTTCCTGCACCTCGGGATCGGTCTCAATGATCCTGGGCAGTTCCCGAACTATGATCTCTTTTATTTGCTCGTTTCCTATCGCTCCCATCGAACAAATCCCTCAGGCCGATTTTTGTTTTCATATTATCTCACGGTTCAGTGAATTCCAAGGCAAAGTAAACAATCCCGGAAACCCGCTCAGCCTACTCTCTGACCCGTAAGCGATAAAAAGACATCTTCGAGATTAACCCGCCGGACGGAAAAAGCTCCTGGATGGAGAACCGCATGCCGTTTGGCCTCTTCTTGCGTTGGAAAATACAGGGTATGCATCCGTTCATTTTCCACCACATCGAGAGCCCAACGCCCAAGGTCGTCGATCAGTTCCTGGGGTTTTCCCACTGTAATAATTGTTCCTTCGGATAAAAAAGCCACCCGATCGGCCAGAAATTCGGCCTCTTCAATGTAGTGAGTTGTGAGAAATATCGTCGTTCCATCCATCTGGATCTTCTTTACAAGTGCCCAAATTTTGCGTCTGATTGCAGGATCGAGCCCAACCGTGGGTTCATCCAAAAAGAGGACCTTGGGCTCATGAAGCAAAGCCCTGGCAATCATCACCCGACGTTTCATCCCGCCTGACAGCTCTTTAACGGGACTTTTTTTTCTATCCTTCAGACCGACATATTCCAGAAGATAATCAATACGCTCGCGCCGATAAGATCGACTCATATCAAAGAGACGTCCGTGAATATCCAGGTTTTCCTCAACGGTCAGTTCGTGATCGAGATTTATTGCCTGGGGTACATATCCGCACTGGCGTTTGGCATTAATAGACTCTTTTTCAACATTATAGCCGTTGACGAAGGCCTCTCCTTCTGAGGCTCTGGCAAGCCCAACGAGGATTTTTATGGTTGTCGTCTTCCCGGACCCGTTTGGTCCCAGGTAAGCAAAGAGCTCACCTTCTTTTACTTTAAGGGTAATCCCCTTCAGAGCTTCCACCTGCCGATAGCGCTTTTTCAGGCCCCTGATTTCAATTGCGACAGGCTTTGTGGCGGCTGATTCGGCCATCTACGACAAAATATCCCCCATCTCGTTCTGAATTTTCGAAGAGCAATCGTTTAAGAACTCTTCAATCAACTCCTGATCAAGCTGAAAGAACCGGGCACTTACCTGCTCTGCAAGATCAAGATCCGGCGTTTTTATGGGGCCGATTTCCAGCTTGTGAGCAAAACTATTGCCCAGATGAACAAGATGTGCAAGCTCAGGACTGATCTTAGCCCTGCCGGGCCAGTGATGGTAACCTATGGCTTCTTCAATTTCCTGCGCAAACTGCCACTTTCTGGCGAGAAGTTGACCTACATGGACATGAGCAAAGCCGAACACAAGATTCTCAACACCTATTGAATCCGTCTCCGCACCGGTATAAAGTTCCTGTATTACAATATACATTTTGCTTGGAGCTTTGAGCTGCAACACCACCTTACCTATATCGTGTAACAACCCTGCGAGGAAAGCCTCCTCTGTCCGCCTGAAACGAAGCTTCTCCGCAAGATAGCGGACGATAAAACCAACCGATACGGAATGCTCCCAGAGCAGTTTCTCCGTAAGCCCAAAAGGCTTGATCATTTCTCTTACGGCCGATGCAACTACTATGGACTTCAAAGTGTTAAGCCCGATCACCACAGTGGCTTCGCTTACAGTCTTTATGGTTCTGGGACGCCCGTAGAATGGAGAATTTGCAAGCTTGAGTATCCTAGCAGTGAGTGCCGGGTCCTGCAGGATAATCTTCTCGAGTTCCTTTGGACTCACTTCAGGATCACTCAATTTCTGCATAACCAATTGCGCAGTATGAGGAATCGTGGGAAGATCTCCGGTAACGGAAACGATCTTTTTTAAAAGTGGAGACGCCTTCATTTTAAACTTCCCCTATTTTTTAACCTTTTACACTCTGAGACCTTGCTCTGTGTGAATAATATTTCAAGCACAAAAACGCAAGTAAAGCGGCCGAGAAGGACAACAGGGCATTAAAAGTAATATTACCCGACCAGTGCCACACGGTGGGCCCGGTTATAGAACCGATAAGCCGACCCGTAAGCCCACAGGCATAATTGATCGATAAAATATAACCCTTTGCCTCTGGAACGACTTCAGAAACAAAGGCAAAGGACGATACAACGGCAACTTCTGAAAAAAAGAACATAAGCCAGAGCACGAAAACCACTGCCTCTATGCTCGCACTAACATAAGGAATAAGCAAGTAGACCAGGGCCAGCCCCGATAATCCCGTCGTCAGAATCCGTTTTTTCCCAAGCCGGTCACCTATAAGAGCCACAAGGGCTTCTCCTGCCAGTTCTCCGCTACCGATGATAAAAGACAAGACTCCCAGTGCACCCAGTCTGAGGCCGAAGGCCTCTTCCATCCAGGCACCGTAAACGATAATTAAATTTTCATTTGAAAACATCATAAGAAAAGACATAGTTAGCACCCAGAATGGTTTACTCAGGACTGTGACACCGTATCCTCGCGGCACAACAACGCGACGCTCTGCGGGAAGGGCATGTATCAAAAAAGCGGCAAGACAACCCCATAACGCAATTACCAGAAAGGGTCCCCTCCAGCCCCATGCATCCAGCACAAAGGCACAGATCGGCATACCCACAAACCAGCTCGTCGCCCAGGCAGTCTCGACGATACCGATACCCCTGGCCCTGGTTTCGTAAGGGAAAAAACTGCTTACATAGGCCTGAACTGCCGGGTCATATACGGCCTTTGCCAGACCGGTCGAAATAAAAAAGGAAATAATACCCCAGTAGGCAGGCAGTAAAAAAATTCCCAGAGCACCGACCAGAATTATTAAAATTCCCACAAACAACCCGAACCGGTAACTTCCCTTATCGAGAAAAAATCCCAGAAAAGGGCTTACCAGGCCACAGGCAGAACGCAATGTCGCCAGAATGGCAAGTTCTTCGAAGCCCACACCAATACCCCGGGATAGCGCCGGAAGAAAAGGGTAAACCATCCTGTAACTCATGTTCAACAAAGCTCTGCCGAAGAGCAAAATACCGAAATGACGAGGCTTGAGAGAAACCATGGAGACTTCCTTCCTGTGCGGACGTAAAAAAACCCAATGGCACTTCGTGCCTACCGGCCATTGGGATAAATGCCCATAACAATACTTGGATTAACTTCTCCGAAGGAGCCTGAAGATGTAGCGCTTGGAACCGCCCATGCTCAAGACAAAACCCTCACGGTCTTCGTCAATATGAACATCTCCCTCAAGAAACCTGTAATTTTCACCATCCCAAAATCTCACCATGTGAGGATAAGGTGTAGGGTTTGAAGAATTATCCAGAATTCGTACATGGTTAACCAGACCAAGATAACGTCTTTGTCCCTCGACTTCCAGATAAAGCCTGAAAAAGGCAAGAAGCCCTGCCTCCCCTGTTCGGACCTCCACTGGGGCTTCTGACCTCTGAGACATCATCCGGTCCCTCCTGCTTCGCTACTTACCTGTTGAGGTACTTTCTCTTCTTCCGTCATTTTTCGTTTCAGTTCATTAACCTCTCGTCGTTTACCCCAATAAAGCTTTATGCCCACAAAAAGCCCCGCAACCACCCCAATCAGCAAAGAGATCAGAACGATATCGCCTATCGAACTGTACCACATCATCTTCTGGCGGATGTAAAGGTCGTAGTGGAAAGGAACTTCCATGGAAAAGGTCGGCATATTTTGCTTAATAAACAAGGCTGCAAGCCCTGCCACAAGCAGGGTAGTAATCCACCTGAAAGCCCTGATCATAACGATACCTCCTTTTGAAAGTAAGGCCTGAGTTTTTCATAGGTGCTTCTTAAATGTTCAGGTATGCACCTTATGTCGGCAAGAGCGGCCATAAAATTGGTGTCGCCGTCCCACCTCGGTACCACATGAAAATGGATATGCTCCTTTATGCCTGCCCCGGCAGACTCACCGAGATTGAGGCCTATGTTAAAACCCGTGGGCTTCATGACCTTACGAAGTATGGAAACACTGTGCTGAATACACAGGTTTATGTCAAGTAACTCGTCACGGCTAAGTTCCGTAATGTCGGACACATGACGCCAGGGAGCAATGAGAAGATGACCGTTGTTGTAAGGATATTTGTTCATAACGACCATTATTCTTTTGCCCCGATAGAGTATCAGGCGTTCTTCATCACTGAGGCCTCCCCCTTCGGGGCAGAAAATGCAGTAGGGTTCACGTTTCCCGAGTATGTAATCAATACGCCACGGAGCCCACAGATTTTTCATTATTTCACCTCACATCAGCTCAATTAGTCGAACATCAAATCGAGCCCCACCACTTACTTCCACCAGAGCCAGGCTACTCTGAACAACACCACGCCCTTTAAAAAGAGAACCGGGATTTAACCAGATCAGCCCGTTTTCTCGGCCGTAATAGGGAACGTGAGAATGTCCGTAGAATACGGCATCAAGCGAGTTGATAACATCTCGGAAAGCTTCCCGGATAGAGCCTCTGAGGTTGGAGTAGGAGCCCCAACCGTGTATAAGGCCCACCCGAAAAGATCCAACGGTTATAATCTTCTTTAGAGGCAAACTAGAAATAATCGCCGGATGATCTGAATTTCCTGCAACCCCTTCAAGATGATACTGCATGAAGTAATCCAGCACAACCGGAGACGTCCAGTCTCCAAGATGAATAACCATATCCGCCCCTTCGCAATATCTGCTACAGATGAGCTCCAGCTCTTCCGTAACACCTGTGAGATGTGTGTCCGACAACACCACAATCTTCATATCCGCATCCATACCGAAAAGTACCTTTGCCCTTCCCCAAAACGTTAATAGCCCACGGAGACAGACATATACAAGACCTTTATACCTTCACCCGATGTAACTTCGATTCCGTACAGAGTTTTGCTTCTTCCACAAGGGCATTTCCGCGAAATTCTTGCATGTTATCGGACCCATGTCGAATTTTAAACACCTTTGCTCCTATGAACCGAGAAAACCCGGCCGCAAATTGCCTTGCACAGAACCCATCGTTGTTGTATCAGATGATCTCCCGGCATTTTTATCCGGAACCTCCAGCCCTCTGACTGCCGGGAAGTAAAAAATATCTTGGAGTTTTATCATGAACAAGATTCCTGCAAAGGACGTCACAGAAGAAACAAAAGACCTAGAGGGTCATAATAAATATGGATGCACAATTCCCGAACGCCCTTTTTATCCTTTAAGGTTTATTCTGGAACGACTTATTAGACTTGGCAAAATGCCCCCGGATCAACAAAAGGTGCTTGAGGAACTTTCAAAGCAGGGCGTCATTGTTTACGCACTGAGGTTCCAATCCCTTTTTGACCTGCTCTACATAAAGACGAGACTCTTCCAGATGGGTTTGCCTCACCCGGAATTCGTCTTTGACATGCGCCCCTATCGGCTGAGGCCCTTTGTCGATGCATGGTCGTTGCGGATAGCCCACCTGACACACTATCTCAAACACAGCGCCCTTCCAAACCCTTACGAGGACGGTCACTACAAAAAACTTATTGAAGAAGGAAAAACCGGAGCATTATTCCTGCTTACGACAGAAACCCAATCAAGGCGGGCAATTGCCTTCGGAGAAGATCCCCTGCAACACCTGATTGAAATTCAGTCATCAACGGAAAAACCCATCTACATTGTACCCTGTGCGGTTGTCTACAGCCGACATCCCGGCAGAGAGTCCTTCAACGACAAATCTTCATGGTTCACACAAAAAAATCCGGGAATATTGAGAAAAACCTTCTCATTCTTGAGAGGTTACCGTCATGCGGTAATAGAAATAGGCGACCCGGTAAATCTTAAAGATGTGCTGACGGAACTCTCACCCATTTCATCTGAAAGAAGAACCCAGATCTTTCAGCTCCGCAGAAACCTTCTGGACTCCGTAAACAGCATCTATAAAAGTATTCTAGGACCCGCATTGAAATCCAAACTGGAATTGAAAGAAATTATCCTGAATAACCCGAAGCTCCAAACCTACATGCGTAGAAAGGCCAAATCAACAGGTCGAAAAATCTGGGACATATACCGTGAGGCCGACAAATACCTCGAGGAAATCGCAGCAGACTATAGCTACTCCCTGATTAAGATAATGGAAAGAGCGCTCAGATGGGCATGGAATACGATTTTCGACGGGATCGAAATAGACGAAGAAGGCCTTCGTAAAGTAAAAAAAGCTGCCCAGCGTCATACTCTGGTATACATACCCTGTCATAAAAGCCACATCGATTACCTGATACTTTCTTACGTTCTTTTTCAGGCCAATCTTTCTCCACCCTTTATTGCTGCCGGCAAAAACCTTTCCTTCTGGCCACTGGGGCCCATTTTCCGCCGAGGAGGAGCCTTCTTCATCAGGAGGACCTTCAGAGGTCAACGATTCTATGCCGAAGTGTTCTCACTCTACGTGAAAACGATGGTTCACCTGGGTCATAACATAGAATTTTTCATAGAAGGCGGTAGAAGCCGTACCGGAAAGCTCATACTCCCAAAGCTCGGCCTTCTGTCCATCCTCATACAGGCCGTAGAAGAAGGTTATTGCAGCGATCTGGTTTTTGTGCCCACGGCCATATGTTACGATAGGATACCCGAAGAAGAGTCTTATGTACACGAGATAACAGGAGGAAGCAAACAGGCAGAAAACATAAAACAGCTTTTTGGACTGAGACGTTTTCTCAAGAGAAAATACGGCCGAGTATATGTCAGGTTCGCAAAACCCATATCTCTTGCCCAATACCTTGAAAGAAACAAACTGAACCTGAAAAAGATGCGCCCCAGAGAGCGTCACGAAGTTTATCGTGACTTTGCTTTCAGAATCATTAACAGCATTAATAACGTATCCGTTGTCACACCCCATGCTCTGGTTTCATCTTCCCTGTTAACCACGTCCCGGTCCGGCATCTCGCTCATCACGTTAAAGCTCACGATGCGAACCATGCTTGAGTATCTGTCCTTCATAAACGTAAAATTCTCCAGAACCTTTAACAACTACGATTCCATGCTGGAAGAAACCCTGACCGATCTGGAAAAAAGCAAGGTTATCGAGAGAATCCGTGAACCCGAAGATTCGGAAGAAGATATACTTATTTCTATTGAAGAAAAGAAAAGACACATACTGGAATACTACAAAAACAACATCATCCACTTTTTCCTTCCCCTTTCCTTCGTATCAGCTTCAATAATTGCCCAGAAGACCTTCCGCCCGAAATTGGAACATATCCTTGAAGATTACCGGTTTCTCAAAAAACTCTTTAAACACGAATTTGCCTACGACAACGACATACCAGACGAAAAAAACATCGAAAACGCCTGTGATTTTCTCTTAAGGCAAAATTGGATCGTAAATCTCGGCTCAGAAGGCGAATTTGAACTCAAACACGAAGGTTTGAGGGCCTGCGAGATTTTTGCATCGATAATTCAAAATTATCTGGAAGGTTACTGGATATGTCTCAGAGGATTGAGATTCCTGGAAAAAAAGGAAAAATATCAGGACAGAGAGTTCGTTAAGAAGATCCTTGCCGAAGGGCGTAAGGCCTTAAAACTGGGATTTATTGAAAGGCCCGAATCCATTTCCAAAATAATGTACGAGAATGCTTTAAAACTCTTCGAAGAAGAGGATTACCTGGGGAAGAGTGTCGAACGAGAGGGTAAGGAAAAAACCGAACCGAAAGAATTTTTTGTAAAAGGGCCGAGATATGACGAAATATCTGCTATGCTGCGGAAAGTAGGTCGTTTTTTGAGGCGTGATGGATAGCATCAATAACCTTTACCGCGGATAAACCATCCGCCGAATTTAGAAAATTCTTCATCATCACCGGCATCCCAGACCTGCACTCCCAGAAACCGAGCAAGTTTCTCCGCATCCTCTCTTATCTTCCCTACACTGCCGTGATCAACGACATTCACTCTATCGCCACTTTTAAGTACCAGATTAAGTTCGTGACTGCGAAAACGGCCGCCTATCGCTCCGCTGGTTTTCGATATAATCTGGATTGCTTTAATTTGATCCAGCGGAACCTCAATACCGGGATACCCCTCTCTGCGAAATACGCCCGCGGCTCTGTCAAAAATGAGACGCCTCTTTTGAGCCAGCTTCACCAGGCCGATCAGGCAAAACAAAAATCCGGCAACAACAGGTAATAAAAGGAATACTCTGTCGCTCCCTGAGGATCCTGCTCTTATAGTCACAACCAAAATAGTTCCGCCAATTCCCGCCCCCAGCAGGGATAAGAGCAGGTAGCAAATTTTGAGGGTCGGCGATCTGCGAAATTCCGCATAAATGGGGCTAACTTCCACAAACCTATGAGTACAGAAAGAAGCGCCTTCGTCTTTTCTTAGAGGCTCCCATTGAGTTTCCTTCGCCAGTGCCCCATTTTCGATTTCTTTCCTTTCACCCTTTCGAAGGCTTTCCTTTCTCTTTTTAAGATCACCGGACATTCGATTCAGCATGACTACCGACCCTTGCGAAACACCCTCAATATCAAGAGCCGGACGCAGCTACTATCACACACACCATATCCATCACATTAGTCCGAGTTGGGCCTATATGTAAATGGTCGCCGGTTGCCTTAAAAAAGTTGAAAGAATCGTTTCGTCTGAGATAGTCCAGAGCATCTATTCCGGCATTTCGGGCTTTCGATACTGTTTGTCCATCGGCAAAGGCTCCTGCAACATCCGTAGGACCATCCGTTCCGTCCGTTCCTGCGCTAAGAACCCATATATTATTCCAGCCGTCGAGCTCGACGGCACAGGCCAGTGCTAACTCCTGATTCCTGCCCCCGAGGCCATCTCCCTTTATGGTAACCGTCGTTTCCCCACCGAAAAGGAAACAGGCAGGCGGAGAAACGGGCCTCCCAGTGGCTGCACATTCTTTGGCTATGGCCGAGATGACCTTCGCAACTTCTCTGGCTTCTCCTTCCATCCTTGACGTCATTATAAGGGTTCTGTAACCTCGTTTTGTGGCCTCTTGTTGAGCTGCATCGAGAGCCATAAAGTTATTACCGACAATCAGATTGACGACGTTGTTGAATACGGGGTCACCCTTTTTGGGAGTCTCGGGTCTGACACCGGCCACTCCTTCCTCCAGCACCTTCAGAACCTTTTCGGGCACATCCGGACGAATGCCGTATTTGTCTATTATGCGTAAACAGTCTTCAAAAGTGGTCGGATCTGGCGCTGTCGGTCCAGAAGCTATCACATCCAGAAGATCACCGACCACGTCGGAAAGAATTAGAGAAAAGATCCGGGCAGGATAAGCGGCTCTGGCGAGCCCACCACCTTTTATTCTCGACAGATGCTTTCTTATGGCGTTGATTTCACCGATGGTCGCACCGCACGCAAGCAGTAATCTGGTCACTTCCTGTTTTTCCTCAAGTCCCACAGGAGCAACCGGAGCCGGCGTCAGTGCGCTTCCACCTCCGGAGAAGGCCGCAATGATAAGATCTTTATCTCCCGCCTTGCGAGCAATCCTCAGTAGCTCTTCCGTTGCCCGAACGCCGGCTTCATCGGGCACCGGATGACCTGCTTCAAAAAGGCGAATTCTCCTTAACGGCAAACCATGCCCGTATTTTACCGTAACGGCCCCATCGGAAATTCGTTCTCCGAGAATATCTTCAAGGGCTACTGCCATCGGGGCTGTGCCCTTCCCTGCTCCGATCACGTACACGCGTTCGATTTCCTTCAGATCAACACTATGAGAACCCAGAATGAGAAGGGAGCCTTCTTTTCTTACATGGCGCTTTATAGCCACCTCCGGATCCACCGCTTTTAACCCTGCTTGAAAAATTGCTACGAGATCCTGTTTAATCGACATGACATTCCCCTTTAATTTGCAATGATGCAGTTTACACCGTATCCCATCCCCCATTTGAGCCTCCGTTGATCTCAGTTTTACATCGATTCAATTGAAATAAAAATCCCTTCGAAAGCCCCCTCTACCTGCTGTGACAAAATCAACTAAGGAAAAGTTTCTTTTCGGAAGGCTCTGTGGTAAATATTTAGACCCGATGAATTATTTAAGCGGGCCGGGAATTAAAATCCAGAGACCACACGGAGGGTATGGCATTGAAAGAACAGGAAATCAGAAGAAAAGAAGAAATACTGGAGCCCCGAGGCAAACTGGGTGTCCTTATTCCCGGAATTGGCGGAGCCGTCAGCACAACCTTTATCGCAGGGGTTGAACTCGTGCGCCGGGGTCTTGGCGAGCCCGTAGGATCACTAACTCAGCTTGGAACCATCAGGCTCGGAAAGCGCTACGAATACAGAACCCCAAGAATCAAAGATTTCGTACCCCTTGCCGACATAAACGACCTGGTTTTTGCGGGTTGGGACATTTACGACGCCAACCTTTACGAAGCGGCTCAATTCGCAAAGGTTCTTCAGAAGGACCACATCGAACCCATAAAAGATTTCCTTGCTTCAATAACACCAATGCCTGCCGTATTCGACAGGCGCTTTGTACGGAACCTCGATGGCAACCACGTAAAAAAAGGAAAAAATCTCCGGGATCTTGTCGAACAGTTAAAGGAAGACATACGAAATTTCCAGAAAACACAAGGGGTGGATCGTTGCGTCATGATCTGGTGCGGAAGCACCGAGGTTTACATGAAGCCGGAGGACGTACATTCGTCGCTTCCCGCTTTTCTGGAAGCCCTTGAAAAAAGCGACGAGCGAATTGCTCCCAGCATGCTTTACGCTCTGGCTGCCCTGGAGCTAAACATCCCCTTCGTAAACGGCGCTCCTAACCTCACTGTGGACATCCCCGCCCTAATTGAACTGGCGAAGAAGAACAAGGTACCCATTGCAGGCAAAGACTTCAAAACCGGCCAGACACTCATGAAAACCATAATCGCCCCTGGCCTCAAAGCAAGGCTCCTGGGACTCGAAGGATGGTACTCAACCAACATCCTCGGAAACAGAGACGGCCTGGTTCTGGACGATAAAGACTCCTTCAAAACCAAGGAAGAAAGCAAGCTTTCCGTTCTGGATTACATTCTGCAACCCCAACTCTATCCAACACTTTACAAAAACTACTATCACAAGGTCACCATAAATTACTACCCACCCAGAGGGGACAATAAAGAAGGCTGGGATTGTATAGACATCTTCGGATGGCTCGGCTACCCCATGCAAATAAAGATAGATTTTCAGTGTAGAGACAGCATTCTGGCTGCACCGCTGGTTTTAGACCTGGTACTGTTCATGGATCTGGCTCAGAGGGCCAACATGAACGGTATCCAGGAGTGGTTGTCTTTTTACTTTAAAAGCCCCATGCACAAAGAAAACCTTTACCCTGAACACGACCTTTTCATTCAATTGATGAAGCTTAAAAATACTTTAAGATATCTCATGAAAGAAGAACAGATAACTCATTTTGGTCTGGATTATTACATGGAGTAAGTATCTGCAGGGGATGGGAGGTTAGTTGCCCATCCCCAATGCCCGGTTTTCCTTGCTATTCGCGGGAAGGTAATCACCGATGGTATCCCGTAGAGCGCGTACCCAGAGCTCATTAGTGCTGGAAAGCCCCAAGGCAATCCTAACGTATCTGTCCGAAAGTCCTTCGAAATTTCTGCAATCTCTAATCAGAATTCTGTGCCTCAGGAGCATCTGCTCTCGAAGCTCCGTAGAGTTAAGAGGTATTTCCTCCTTCAGCCTGATAAGCACATAATTCGCCGCAAAAGGCGATGACTCTATCCCCCGAATTTCCAGCAACTTCTCTTTAACCCTTTTCTTCTCCCGATCGAAAAAAGACAGGGTCTTATCAACAAACGATCGGTCTTTGAGACAAAAAACGGCCGCATGTTGGGCAAAAATGTTGACTGACCAGGGAGGAACAAAAAGGCGCAGTTTGTTTATTATGTCGGCACCTGCTACAATGTAGCCAATCCTCAGGCCTGGAAGAGAAAAGAACTTCGTAAGAGAACGTATCACCATCAGAAAAGGTTCACGGGCTGCAAGCTCTTTCAAGGAGTTTTCCTCGCAGAAATCAACGAATACCTCGTCAATCAGCCAGAAGTTCTGCCTTTTTCTAACGCTCCATTTTATGTAATCCAGAACTTCGCCGGACAAAAGCGTGCCTGATGGACTGCCCGGATTGGTGAGTATCACAACATCGGGGTTGGACGCATGTACCAGGGCGTCAAGTTGCTCAACGGTGGGCTGAAATCCCGTCTCCCAGGCAGTCCTCAGTTTTCTGATAATCACCCCGGCATTTTCGAGACTCCTGAGATATTCTCCAAAGACGGGCAGGACCACGGCAACACGGCGCCAGTTTAAAGCAAAGGGCAACCAGAAAAGAAGTTCTGTCGACCCATTACCGACGGCGAAAACCGATTCCGGTAGCCCGTGGTATTCTGCAAGAGCACGAATCAGCTCTAGATTATGAATATCCGGATAATGGACGATCTCGCCGAAGCGGCTCAACAGGTACTCTTTAAGCCCCTCGGGAGGGCCAAGCGGATTTATGCTTGCACTGAGATCGACAATCTCGTCGATACTCCAGCCGTAATTCCGACATATTTCGTAAACGTTTCCTCCATGAGAGGCAGTACCGATCACAGTAACCATCTCCTCTTGCTATGGGCGACACAATCCTGACCAGGCCTTGAAAGCTCCTTATATCTAAATTCTCCGACAATGCTCAATCCATATTTACCGGAAGCAGGTGGCATACCTATTGCCCTGCTATCTAGGGTACGCAGAGTTGTTATAATTTTGTATTATCAGCAATACTGGAATCAGCTGAAAGGTTCAACCCGAAACGGGAGGGACGGTCATGGAGAGCAAAATCGCCCGGGCACTGGGATTGCCCTTTCATCCCGTATCCCTGATCTGGACCAACAGGGAGCCCGAGAAGGCCAGAAAATTCCGGCCCGGAAAATGGGGATGTGTAATGTGGCTTTTCGCCGAAGTCGCCCGAAAGGGTAGCATGGCAGTTTTTTCTAAGGAAAACTTCGGCTGCTGGGGAGGTGGAGTCGGTCTGGGTTTTGGCAATCGATATGCAGACTTCCCCGGTGGAGAGGAATGCTTTTCTTATTTTCTTTCCACCGGTAACAGAAACCACAACACGGGCAGGCAGGTCGCTGAAGCACTCAAAGATCGTGCAAGCAAGAGCTTTCTCGAAGAGTTCCTTAACGGCGAAGGATATTTCGCCTCTCCTGAAGAAGTTAAAGAATTCCTGCAATTACTTCCCTTCCGGGAAATTACCGAAAAATACGTCGTTATGTGCCCGCTGGAAAAAATCGAGGAATTTGAAAACCCACCCAGGGTTGTTGTCTTCACGGCAGGGCCACATCAGCTTGCCGCCCTTATTATACTTGCAAACTACAACAGA
Source organism: Thermodesulforhabdus norvegica (assembly GCF_900114975.1). NCBI lineage: Bacteria > Pseudomonadati > Thermodesulfobacteriota > Syntrophobacteria > Syntrophobacterales > Thermodesulforhabdaceae > Thermodesulforhabdus > Thermodesulforhabdus norvegica. The sequence goes on along the minus strand of NZ_FOUU01000002.1, from coordinate 32,847 downwards.
AAAGGAATAGAAAATGTAATCGTACCGTATGCTGCTGGATGTCAGACTATTGGAATTTTTGCTTACAGGGAGGCTGAGTCGGAACATCCAAGGGCTGTTATGGGTCTTACGGACATTTCCGCCAGAAACTACGTAAGAAGACACCTGGGAGACCATGTCTTCACCCTGGCTCTGCCCTGGAAACTGTTCCAGGAAATGGAAGCCAATCTGAAGGGAAGCTTTGTCGAAAGGAACACCTGGAAAGAACTTATGAGGACGGCTCATGAATGAAATGGCCCACGATAGCACCCACGGTAAAGCAGGGAAAAAACGTGCGGGAATGGCGTTAGTCCTTGCCGCACTGGCACTGCTCTTTTTTATGATCTTCAGAAACAGCATCTTCGGAATATCCGGCTCCGAAGATGTAACACGGTTTCGAACAGAACCGGTTGAAAAAGGCGATCTTACTGTTACGGTTACGGCAACGGGAACCCTGGAACCCATGGATCAGGTTGAAGTGGGCGTAGAAGTTTCCGGAACCATTCGAACGGTTGAGGTTGATTATAACGATCCTGTGAAGAAGGACCAGGTTCTTGCACGGCTTGATACTTCAAAGTTCGAAGCCCAGGTGCTTCAGTCGCAGGCAAAACTCGACCTTGCCCGGGCAAAGTTAAAAGAGGCTCAGGCCGACATAAAGCTTGCCAGAAGCAAGCTGGAACAATACCGGAGGGCACGAAAACTTACGGGCGGGAAGTCGCCTTCCCAGATAGAAATGGACGAAGTAGAGGCACAGCTCGCCAAGGCCGTCGCCGCCGAAATGAGCGCAAAGGCAGAGATCGCAAGTGCCCAGGCAGAACTGGAATACAACAAAATTAATCTTTCCAAAGCAATCATTCGTTCACCCATGGACGGCATCGTACTTTCAAGACAGGTGGAACCCGGCCAGACGGTAGCCGCATCCCTTCAGACCCCTACCCTTTTTATCATAGCCCGGGATCTTAAAGAGATGGAGTTACATGTTGACGTGGATGAGGCCGACATAGGTAAGGTCAGGCCCGGACAAAAAGCGACCTTCACGGTGGATGCGTATCCTGACAAAGTATTCGACGCGGAGGTAAAAGAGATATGGCTTTCGCCGGAAACGAGTGATGGCGTCGTTACCTATGAAACCGTTCTCTATGTGCGAAACCTGGAGGGATTGCTCCTTCCCGGAATGACCGCCACCGCCGACATAATTGTAAGTGAGAAAAGGAATGTTACCCTGATCCCCAACGCAGCGTTGAGATTCCACATGCCCGATAAAAACACGGATAGAGAAGACAAAAATTCCAGAAGCGGGCTTCTCGGTATGATGCTTCCCAGGTTTCCGAGGCGAGGAGGAAACTCCACGGAGAGCGTTGCCAGGCATGCGGCTTCGGGATCTCAGGTTTATGTATGGGTGCTTAACGAGGGCAGGCCGGAGAAGCGCCTAATAGTTGCGGGAGAGTCCGATGGGATAAAGACCGAGGTTCTGTCGGGTGACATTAAACCCGGAGACGCCGTTATTGTGGGTATTATGCCTTCCGGTAAAAGCTAGGGAGATCCCAGGGATGAAAAGCCCCCTGATAAGGCTCAAGGGCATAACCAAGGTTTACGGCAAAGGAAGTGCCGCCTTCAAAGCCCTTAAAGGCATTGATGCAGAAATAGACAAAGGCGAGTTCGTGGCGGTAATGGGCGCCAGTGGCTCCGGTAAGTCCACCTTTCTCAACATCCTCGGATGCCTGGACAGTCCAACCTCGGGAAGCTACATTTTCAAAGACCAGCATGTAGAAAAATTTTCCACCAACGAACGGGCTCTTTTCAGACGACACCACATCGGGTTTATATTCCAGAGTTACAACCTACTGAGCCGTGCTACCGCACTGGAAAATGTGGAGCTACCGCTAATCTACCGGAGAATCCCAAAAAAGGAGCGACGCGCCATGGCGGCGGAAGCTCTGGAGGTAGTGGGACTTTCCGGGTGGGCTGATCACAGACCTCAGGAGCTGTCGGGAGGCCAACAGCAAAGAGTGGCCATAGCCAGAGCAATCGTCACGAGGCCTGAGGTGATCCTTGCCGACGAGCCCACGGGAAACCTGGACAGTGAAATGAGCCATGAAATCATGAAACTGCTCGTGGCCTTAAACAGAGACCTCGAACTCACCATCGTTATGGTAACCCACGAGCCGGAAATGGCAAACTATGCCAAACGGATTATCCGTTTTGTTGACGGTAGAATCGTCGATGGGCCGGAGTCTAAAAGATGATAAGGGATGCGCTGATAATTGCCTTTCGGGAATTGAGAAGGAATCTTCTGAGGTCGGTTTTAACATCCCTGGGTATAATCATAGGCGTTGCATCGGTCATCACGATGGTTACCCTGGGTAATGGCGCAACCGAACAGGTTCGCCGCCAGATAGCCAGCCTGGGCAGCAATTTACTGATGGTCCATGTAGGGCAGGCTCCCCGGGGACATGGAGGCGCCAGAGCCGAAGCACCACCATTTGATCTTTCCGACGCAAGGGCTATCGAAAGAGAAATTTACGGAATAGAGGCCGTTGCTCCAATGGCCGGCACGGCCATGCAGGTTATATACGGAAATCGCAACAGGCTCACATCAGTTTTCGGCACAACCAATGGTTTTTTTGAGGTAAGGGACTGGGAGATTGCAGAGGGCAGGGTATTTCTCGAAGGTGAAGAGCGTGCCGGAAAGACGGTTTGCATTCTGGGGCAGACGGTCGTAAAAGAGCTTTTTCCCTATGAGGACCCCATCGGGAAAATAGTCAGGCTCAAGAAACAGGCCTACAGAGTGGTAGGAGTCCTGAAAGAAAAGGGACTTTCATCCTTTGGTACGGACAGAGACGACATCGTTCTGATACCCATAAAAGCCTTTCACCGCCGCATCGCCGGCAACACCGACATAAACCGTATAGAAGTTTCGGTTCTGGACGAAAGCCTTATGGAGCAGGTCAGGACGGACATCGAAGCCCTCATGAGGCAGAGACGCCGCATAAGGCCCGGAGAACTCGACGACTTTCACGTACGGGACATGAGAGAAATAGCCGAGGTCCTTTCGGGCACAACGAAATCCATGACTTCTTTGCTTGCGGCAATAGCCGCCGTAAGCCTCCTTGTAGGCGGGATCGGTATAATGAACATCATGCTGGTCGCCGTAACCGAAAGAACCCGTGAAATCGGTATAAGGATGGCCGTAGGGGCACTACCCCGGGACGTGTTGCTCCAGTTTCTCGTTGAATCTGCGGTCATCTCATCTCTCGGCGGCTTCATAGGAATCTTTCTGGCCCTTGGATGCTCGGTATGGTTATCAAAGGTTCTTCTGGTTCCCTTTGTCCTGGATCCCCTAATTGTGGGTATCGCTTTTCTCTTTTCTGCCCTTATAGGAATCGCATTCGGCTTCTTCCCCGCCCGAAGGGCCGCTCATCTAAACCCCATTGACGCCCTCAGGCACGAGTAACGGCTCCAAAGCCTCCATCCCCACCTGCGGATGGAAAAGCTCCCCGCTCTTGTATTAAGCCCAAAAGCAAGATATAGAATGAGAGCCGGCAGGATTGTGAAAGGACGGACAATTACGCACTGCAAAGGCCAATCTGCAGAGATCGGTTCGATTATGGGAGACATAGTAAATTACTCGGTTTTCTCCAGATTCCATTCAGAAGTAGGAAAGTTTAACCTCAAGGGCAAGAGGCTCCTAATTCCGGACATGGCCCCTTTTGGAGCAAGGCTTCTTGCATCGTGCTTTCGTGCTTTTGACGTCGATGCCGTCGTAATGGAAACCTATAGGGGGCTTGATCTGGGAAAGGCCTATACCTCGGGCAAGGAATGTTTTCCCTGTCAGATTACTCTCGGAGACATTCTGTTGCATCTGAAAAGAGAAAAAGAGCGTCTGGGTTCTGCCTTCGACCCGAATCGTTACGTCTATTTCCTTCCCGAATCCGATGGCCCCTGCCGCTTCGGAATGTACAACAAGCTACAGAGACTGGTTCTGGACTCTTTTCCGGAATTCAAAAACGTTCGTATTGCCTACCTATCAACCGGAGATGCCTATTCCACAGAGGGAATTTTGCCCGAAGAAGATGCCTCCATTTTCAGAAAACTCGCCTTTGTTTCCACCGTTGCGGCCGACGTGATGGATCGGATAACATGGAGGGCCCGTCCTTACGAATCCCGGAAAGGCTCGGTCGACCAATTAGTACGGGAAGTTCTTGCTCACATGGAGAAGGTTATAGAAGCCAGAGGACGGGAGCTTCCCTTCGGAGAAATCTTTGACCTTCTTGGAGAAGCCGCCAGGGAAGCCTCCAACCTTGTGGATCGATCAATTCCACGAAAGCCTCTGATAGGAATAGTTGGGGAGATATACCTGAGGACCCATCCGGCGTCCAACCAGGGGCTCATACGGAAGATCGAAGAGTACGGCGGCGAAGTGGTGGACGCCTCCCTTGTGGAGTGGATAAGCTTCGTAAGCTATGAGAGGCTCAGAAAACTTGGCAGGGAAATAAAGCATTCGTGGAACATAAAGGCCCTGAAGAAGCTGAAAGAACTAGCCCGTTCCTGGGCTTCCCTGGCCCTTGAAGTAGCCTGGCAGAACCTTCGTCAATATCAGGGCTACAGGCGTGCTCTCACACACCTGGACATAGAACCGGACCACACGGTATGGCGAATCGAAAGATATCTTAAACGATACGATCTATTTTCCTTCGAAATCGGAACCGAAGCAGCCCTGAGCATAGGCGGCGCCATTGCTTACGTCGCGGAAGGCTTCAACGGCATAGTAAACGTATTTCCCTTTACCTGCATGCCCAGTACCATCTGCTCGGCCATTCTAAAGCCCATCCTTCAGAGGTTAAGGATTCCCTTTATCGACCTTGCCTACGACGGGTCCGTACAGCCGGGCAGAGACATGGCCATCCGCACCTTCATTTATCAGGCCCAGCAGCACCAGAAGCAACAGCAAAAGAGGCATCCCGGATGAGCAATCAGCTCCTTTTAATAAACGCCCTGTACCCCGAAGAATTCCGCATCGCTATTGTCGAAGGGTTCAACTTGGAAGGTTTCTTTATAGAGACGGCCTCCCAGACGAAACACCTCGGAAATATATACAAGGGGATAGTGGAGCAAATTCAGCCGTCTCTTCAGGCCGCCTTCGTAAACATAGGACTGGAGCGAAACGGCTTTCTACCTCTTGACGAAATACACCCCGAATACTTCGCCGTAGAACCCGTCGGTCAACCGCGTATCCAGGACCTTCTTCAGCCCGGTCAGGAAGTCCTGGTTCAGGTCGTCAAGGAAGGCGTCGGAAACAAGGGGCCGGCTCTCACGACCTACATAAGCCTTGCGGGACGCTATGTGGTTCTCATGCCCGGCTCTAATCAGCGAGCCGTTTCGAGAAAAATATCCGACGAAGAACAAAAAGAGCGTTTACGCCGCATAGCCCAGGAACTGACTCTGCCCGACGAGTTTGGAATAATCTTGAGAACCGCTGCTGCTTATCAGACCAAGCGTGCCATCATTAAAGATTTGAAGTATCTTTTAAGAATATGGGAAAATATTCGTGAAAAAACGGTCACGACACCTGCTCCTGCTCTCATATACAAAGAGCGCAGTCTGGTCATCAGAGTCGTACGGGACTATTTAACTCCGGATATAAAACGCATAATCGTCGATCAAAAGGATGTTTGCCGTGAGGTCAAAGATTTTCTGAAAATAATAACCCCACGGCATCAGCACATTGTTGAGCTTCATAAGCACGATACACCGATTTTCAGTCATTACGGGATCGAATCACAGATCGAACAGATATTTCACAAAAGAGTGTCTTTACCGTCGGGAGGCTATATAGTCATCGAACCCACTGAAGCCCTTGTTGCCATTGACGTAAATTCCGGAAGGGCCACATCGGAGCGCGATCCCGAAGAAACGAGCTTTCGTGTCAATCTGGAAGCGGCCGTTGAGATCCCGCGCCAGCTCCGGCTTCGTGACCTCGGAGGGCTCATAGTCATTGACTTTATAGACATGAACCTGGCAGCTCACAAGGCAAAGGTCGAGCAAACTCTTAGAGAAGCACTCAGAAAGGACAAGGCAAAGGTTTCGGTAGGGCGAATATCACGCTTCGGCATCCTGGAAATGTCACGACAGCACCTCGGGGTCAATGTGCAGTTCGGGACTTATCGAGAATGCCCCTATTGTAATGGCTCCGGTATGGTACAAACCCCCGAAGCGGCAGCACTGGCAATGCTGAGAAAAATCTGGAACTATCTGTGTCAGGGTACGGATTTCTCAGCCCTGCAAATCTCAACACCTCCCGATGTCGCTCACTACTTACTGAATCAAAAAAGACCCGACCTCCGGGCGCTGGAAAAACGATACGGTGTTCAAATACACATCTTCGGGGACCCTTCATTAAAACCTCACGAAAGCACGATCAAAACCATCGGTCACGGAGAAGGAAACGACCTCTGGCAGGCAGCCCACTCCCGTGCTTGATTTAACCTTTTTCGATAAAGCTCCCTGGTCAGATATGCCACAGAAAGCTCAAAATCCGTATCCGTTGATACCCTGATAAACTTTTCGTGGGGCACCTCATCCGGAGGTTCGTAGGACCTGATAAAGGGCTCAAGATGCTCAAGACGGGCATCGCTCAACTCTTTTTGATTCCCGCTCTCACGGCACATCAACCTTTCCTTCAGCACTTCCGGCGATGCTACTGCTTCTATCATAATTATGTGACACTTCGCTTCATCAAGACTTTTAAGGAAAAGCTCTCGCCAGCAAGCCCTGGAAAATGTCCCGTCCACCACGACAGAACGGCCTCTTTCAACCAGATCCGCCGTGCTCTTCGCCATAATCTCATAGATCCTGGAGCGTCTATCTTCGGAGTAGTCACCTGCACCAAAGGGACTCACCCTGACACCCGGATCCAGCCGCTTTCTGATCTCATCAGTTGACAGATATTCCCAATGGAAATCGTCTCTGATCCGAGCAGCGAGACGGCTCTTTCCCGAGGCAGGCAGTCCCATCAAAATTACCACGGTCGGCAGACCATAGGCCGCAGTATGCTCCGTCCCCAGTCTCATAAACTTCCGGGCTTTCTCAAAGGCAGGGCCGGTCAGACCGGCTTCACAGGACAGCGTCTCAAGACATGCCACCTTCGCCCTGACCAGGGCTCTATAAGCAGTGTAAAAATCAAGCAATCCCCAGAATTGAAAATCTCCGTTTTTTACACAGTACTTATCCAGAACGGCATAGGCCACATCCTCAAAACCGAGTCTGCACAGATCCATGAAGAGAAAGGCCAGATCCACCGCAACATCACCGAACCTCAACCTGTTGTTGAACTCTATGCAGTCCAGAATCTGTATTCCGTCACGGATGTAGATGTGCTCGGCTCGCAAATCCCCGTGACCGTCAACCACATAACCGTTGCTAACCCTTTCATTGAAAAGGGATCTATAGCGCACGGTAAAGGCATAAATGGCTTCTTTGAGCCACTTCAGAAGTTCAACCCCTCCGACCTCCCTGGCAAAAGGCAAAAGCTGATGGATGTTTTCGTAGGCATTAAACCTTACGTATTCTACACCTCCATATTTGGTAAAATGTGGATCGGAAACGGAAGCCCGGCCGTAAAAGTCCGCAAGACGTAAGCCGATTTTTTCTAGAATCGATTCATTGATCATATTCCCAAGGAGATAGTGCTCAAGGCTTTCTTCCTGAGGTAACTCCTTCATGACGACAGCATGCTCTACAGGCGACTCACAATCGCCCAGATAGAACTTTCCTCTACGACCGTCCAGGCAAATCTTTTCAACCCTGAGGTAAACATCCTCGGCAAGCCTTTTGTTCAATCTAACTTCCTGATGACAGTAAAATTTTCGCAACTCCGGGGTTTCATAATTTAAGAATCCAAAGTTCACGGGCTTTTTGATTTTATAGACCAATTCACCGGTAAGAAATACGACGGATATATGGGTTTCCCTGCGCTCAATCTTTGAAACCGGATGAGGATAAAATTCGGGATCTTCGAAGGCGAGAACTATCTCTGCAAAATTATCCTGCGATTTAGCATGACCTTCACCCATCACGCCTTTTTCCACCTTTCTATAAAAGCATAAGCACTGTGGTTGTGAATAGACTCGAAGTTTTCCACGTCCACGGCAAACCAGGTAATGTTGGGATCGGCTTTAAGCCTCAGGGCCACATCTCTTACGACATCTTCAACAAACTTGGCATTGTCGTAAGCCCTTTCGGTAACATACTTTTCGTCGGGACGCTTAAGAACGGAATATACGTCACAGGAAGCACAATCTTCCACCAGTTCTATAAGGTCTTCAATCCAGATGAACTTTTCGTAACGAACCGCTAACCTCACAATGCCTCTCTGGTTGTGAGCACCGTAATTGCTGATTTCCTTCGAGCAGGGACAAACGGTTGTTATGGGAACAATTACTTCAACTATGAGATCATAGCCCAGATTGCAGTCAAGTGCTCCGATGACACGACATCCGTATTCCATGATCCCCGTAGATTTTGTAACCGGTGCAAGCTTTTCTATGAAATAAGGAAAAGAAATCTCTATGTGAGCGGACTCAGCATCAAGCCTTTTCTGCATGGTCTCCAGAATACGAGGCAGATTGCGTATATCAAAATTACCGTAGAATTCGTTTAGAATCTCGATAAAACGGCTCATGTGAGTGCCTTTAAATCGCCTGGGAAGATTTACATACATGTTTATAGTGCCCACAGTATGCTGAAATCCCCTGGATTTATCCAGCACCGTAAGAGGGTATCGGATGTTCTTAACACCTACCTTGTCTATGGCAATATTTCTATGATCCCTCCGGCTCTGAACATCTACCACTATAGAGGGCCTAAAGTAGTACATGGAGTTCATTGCAACACTCTCTTATGATTCCTTTATTCCCAGGATCTGCTGAGCAATTTTTTCCATTGCTTCTCGTGTTGTATCAGAAACCCCACCGGCAAAAACCCCCTTCATATCGGCTTCAATAATGGCCTCATCGTAGGGTATGAAGCCGAGGAGCTGAAAATTTCTCAGGTTTTCCGTTATATATTCACGGTCGCGGTCCAACCTCACCTTATTGGCAACTACAAATATGCGCTCAAGCCCAATATCAGAGGCAAGCTCCCGAATCCGCTCGGCCGTCTCAATGCTCCTCTTTCCGGGTTCAACCACCACAATAAAAGCATCAACGCCACGGGCCGTCCCGCGTCCCAGGTGCTCAATTCCTGCTTCCATGTCCATTATGACGACATCATCCCTGCGAAGCACCAGATGATGCACGAGGTTCTTAAGAAGGACACTTTCAGGGCAGACGCATCCCATGCCGCCTTTCTTGACGCCGCCCATAACCATAAGCCGCACATTGTCTCCACACGGAACCGCCAGTGTGTCCGGAAGATCGTCCACCTTCGGGTTCATCTTGAAGAACCCGCCGAAAGTTCCGGGCACCGACTCCGTTCGTTCGGCAATAAGATCCTTCATCTGAGAAATGGGCACAATTTCGCCGGCATTTGGTATGCCAAGGGCATGACCCAGATTAGCATCGGGATCTGCATCGATTGCCAGAACCGAATAACCTCTCTGGCCAAACCATCTGGCCAGGAAGGCCGCTACGGTGGTTTTCCCCACGCCGCCCTTCCCGCTTATGGCTATTTTCATATCTCCTACCCCCTCAACCCTTCATTGATCTGGCAATTCCCATGAGCCGGTAAACCACAGCTCCGCTGAGATAGGCTATATCTTCGGTGGGAAGATAGGTATCGATGTTTCTGTCAAAAAGAATGGTTGCCTCGGGTTCGAACTCTTCGTCCCCCCGCCACAAAACAATCCGAACTTTTATCCTTGGGAAAACCGTAAATTCGTAAGCCAGATCACCCACTCCCTTAACCTCGACGCCTCCCAGAAGCGGCGCCGTCTTTGCAAAGAGATCGGGATCTGAACCAAAAGTTCTCAGGAAAGGATCCCTCGCCCGGCGTTGAAAGGCATCAAAATAAAAGTGACCCGAGGGTATGTCACGAAAAGTGATCCATTCACCCGTTTCCGGCTCACCGGAAGCGTTCAGGGCATAATGGGCAATGAGAATCTGATCCGTAAGGGATATTTCCTCTTCCGAGTCGGTTCGAAAAATGGCTACCTGTCCCGAACTCACATCGACCCTAATCGAAACGGGAATGCCAAGGAAGGGATATTGCATCTCAATGGAGCCATCGTCCGTAACCGAAACCCGAGCACCCGCTTTCCCCGCAAGATGATGAATGTTAGAAGAAGCAAGCTTTTCTTTGGCAATTCTCAGAGCTTCTTTATAATCGTCAATTCTGGGCACAGAAACTCCGCCTCCTTTAGCTTGTAAGCAAACTGTACAACCAGGTCAAAAACCTTTCAGACTATACTTCATATATTTTTCGATTAAAAGGCCTGACTGTGAAAAGATACACGTTCTATACGAAAACGAACACGTATTCGCCTTCGTTAACATCCACTATTAGCCGTCCACCTCTAGATTTCGCATAAACAACCCAGCCAGGCAGCAATTCAGAACAACAGGTCACATCGGGAAAAGACCTGTCGCTCTTGTGGTCATACCAGGCAAGTACCATGGGATCGTCAATCCTTCTCCGGGCTTCCCGTGCTGCCACTTCCTGAGCCCCAATGAAATCATTCCCGGGAAAATCCAGCGCAATCACGTCAGTCCACGCCATACTTCTGTCCCACTTTTTCGAGCACTTCATCCCTCATCCTTTCCCTTTTCGATCTCATCGATCCACCGATTTATTCTTTCTCTACCGTACACTCTTTCCCAGGCCGCCAAAATTTCCGAAACGGGGATGTCTTCTCTGTGGCCGTGGTATCTAACATACTCCATGAATCGCCTGCTTCCCGACTCTGTTCCCCCGATTTCTGGATCAGGAGCATAGGCCTGAAGAAGAGCATCATCGGTGCCGTTAAAATCCAGAGGGGGAACCCCAAAACGCCTGCAGGTATTCACGTCAAAAGTGGGAGAAGCCTTAACCCAGCGTCCTCCGATATACATCTCCACGTATCCGTGATAGCTCACAAGGTCGGTACCCAGCCTCTCCAGAAAACGTCGGGTTGCCAGATGGTTCTTCACATCGGCAAAAGCAGGTCTGGCGGGGATGCCAACGCAGCGGCACAGCGCACACATAACAGAGGCCTTACCTATGCAAAAGCTGGAACCTCGCTTAATTATCCAGCTGGCCCTGTAATGTTCTTCCCTGTAAAAAGGAGCATAGGGATCATAGCGTATTCGATCTCTGACCCAGTAATAGAGTCTAACAGCCTTTTCCACCTCACCGGAAACCGTTCCTGCTACCTCCCGAGCGACCTTCACAACCTCGGGATTTTCCGAATCTATAACACTCGTCGGCCTGAGATAAATTTTTAAGTCTTCCATCGTTTACGCCTCTTCTCTGACATCCTAATCTTAAGTACCCGACAGCAGAATCACAAGATCTCAAGCAAAAACCTTATCCAAAAAAGCCCCGGGAAGCCACCACTTTCCAGGGCCTTCTTCACCCGGGCAGTCGACGGGATAAAGACCGCACACTCGGTTTGCGGTTACCGTCAAAGTGTTGTAAATCTATGAAACAAAGTTAATTAGGACTTCCTGAGAGTGAGAAAAAATGAACGCTTTTGTAGCAAGACAGCCCATATTTGACAGAAATAAAAACCTCTGGGGATACGAAATACTCTACAGGCCTGCATCGGATGCTTCGGAAGCAAACATTGCCAATCCCGAAGAGGCCTCATACACGGTTCTTCACAATCTCTTAATGGTTCTGGATTTTGCAGAGTTTGTTGACGGTACCAGAGGTTTCATCAACTTCCCAAAAGGCCTTATTCTCGAGGGTATCCCGGCCGCACTGCCCACCGAAAACACCATAATCGAAATTCTGGAAGACACGGAACCGGGGCCGGAGGTTCTGGAGGCCTGTAAAAGGCTGAAAGATCGGGGTTACTCAATAGCCCTGGACGACTTTACACTTCGAAACTCAAAGCAACTGCCATTTCTGGAGTTTGCGGACATAATCAAGGTAGATTGTCTTGCAAGCCCTGTGGAAGAGTGGGGGGAAATAGCGAGGACTTATGGCCGCTCGGGAAAACTTCTTCTTGCCGAAAAGATCGAAACTCACGAAGCCTTCAAACAGGCTCTGGAGCTGGGTTTTCACCTTTTTCAGGGCTTTTTTTTCAGCCGGCCCGTTACCGTACTTCGTAAAGATATTCCCTCTGCCGTAATGAGCAGGATGAAGATCATGGCAGAGCTGGCATCGACAAGAGAAATGAATCCTGAAGATTTTGAAAAGCTTCTCAAGCAGGACCCAGGACTCACTTACAAACTGCTTCGTTACATAAACTCACCGGCGGTAGGAATGAGAACTCGGGTCACCAACATAAGACGAGCCGTCATATTGCTGGGGGAAAAAGAGGTCAGACGATGGTTGTTTATCGTAATCTACGGCCAGTTATTCGGCACGGCAAATCCCTACAGACTCTTCGAGCACTCTCTCCAGAGGGCCCGGTACATGGAATTACTCGCCGGGGATACATCAAAGGTTAAACCCGAGGAAGCCTTTCTTACGGGATTGATTTCCACTCTGGATGCTGTTCTGGAATGTCCCATGGAGGAAATACTTAAAAAGCTTCCGGTAGCAACCTCCATAAGGGAAGCCCTTTTGCAATTCAAAGGCCCTGCGGGCACTCTTTACCGGCTGGTTTTATCGCATGAACAGGATTCTTTAGAAGAGGTCGTAAATCTTTCAAGGCTTTTCGGACTGCCCATAAGCAGGCTTACAGAGCTTTACCTTGAGTCGCTAAGATGGGTTCAGCAGATTCTCTAACCCGGGTCGCCTTTTTTGGGTCACGACGAGTCTGATGAAAACCAGCTACCCCCGCCTTTAAGACCGACCTGATGGTTTAAGTCCCCGTGGGTTAATCCTCTTTTAAGCGGCCTGTGGGTATTTATTTATTGACAAGTCGGACTTATTTTATTATGTCATATTTGACATATAACTAGAATCCAGGCCCCTTCTGAAAAGAATCGGGAAATCCGTGAAAAAACGATGGCGAAACAGGGGGATGCACTCGGAAAAACGGGACGCCACCGTAACAGTTGATTTCAAAGAACCGGAAACCACAGGATAAAGAGGAATCGAAAATGAAACCGGTAAGGGTAAAGATTGACGGCCGTGAAGTCCTTGTCACAGAAGGCACCACAATCCTGCAGGCAGCTGAGAAGGCGGGTGTTCCTATTCCAACCCTGTGTTTTCACAAAAGGCTAGAGCCTGCCGGGATTTGCGGCATCTGTGCAGTTGAAGTAGAAGGCAACCCCGAACCGGTGCTTGCATGTAATACTTCGGTATCCGAGGGAATGTCCATCGTTACATCATCCGATAAACTAACGGCAATGCGCAGAGAAATTCTGAAAAACTTACTGGCACATCATCCCATGGATTGCCCGATTTGTGATAAGGCAGGCGAGTGTGAATTACAGGACCTGGTTTACAAGTATAATGTAACGGGAGTCGGAACCCCCAAGCCGATTTCAAAATTCACAGAAACCTATACGACCACCTTTATAAGAGCATGGCCGGAGCGCTGTATATCCTGTCTCAGGTGCGTTAGAGCTTGCAGTGAGCTCCAGGGCAACTATGCCCTTTCGGTTGTCGACGGACCGGAAGGTGTCCTAATTTCTTACGACCCTTCAAAATGCGTATCCTGTGGCGAGTGTATCCAGATATGTCCTACGGGTGCACTGACCGAAAAAAAAGCGTGGGAACGATGGCGAATCTGGCAAATAGAAAGAAAGGTTCGGACAACCTGTCCCTATTGTGGCGTAGGATGTCAGTTACTACTTCATGTGAGGAAAGGGAAAATCGTAAAGGTAACGGGCGTGGAGGATGCCGAACCCAACCGGGGTCGACTATGTGTAAAAGGGAGATACGGTTTTGATTTTATATATTCTGAAGAACGTCTGAAGACCCCTCTTATCAGAACGAGCGCAGGATTTAGGGAAGCTTCGTGGAACGAGGCTCTGGATCTAATAGCCAGACGTTTTAAAGAAATCATCAAGCTCCATGGGCCCGATGCGATAGCCGGGGTAAGTTGTGCCCGAAGCATCAACGAAGATTCCTACAATATGCAAAAGTTCTTCCGCGCGGTGATCGGAACCAACAACATCGATCACTGCGCCAGGACCTGACATGCTCCAACCGTCGCCGGTCTGGCGGCTGCTTTCGGATCAGGAGCGATGACCAATTCCTTCGGCGAATTTGCCAGGGCAAGGTTATTCCTCGTCATAGGATCCAACATGACCGAGGCTCATCCTGTAGCGGCCACCTTCGTAAAGGAAGCGGTGAGAAAAGGGGCTCAGCTTATCGTCGTCGATCCGAGACGGACCGGCATAGCAGAACATGCCACAGTTCATCTTGCACTGCGAGTAGGCACCGATATCGCTCTGCTGAACGCTATAATGCACGTGCTCATTGAGGAAGATCTTTACGACAGAGAATACGTAGAGCGATGCACAGAAGGCTTTGAGGAACTGGCGCAAAAAGTTAGGGAATATCCTCCTGAACGGGCTGCCGAAATTTGCAGCATTGACGCTTCCACCATCCGAAATGTGGCCAGACTACTCGCCTCCGTTAAACCGGCCATGCTGATCTATACCCTGGGAATTACCGAGCACACCTGTGGGGTAAACAATGTTCTCAGTTGCGCAAACCTACAAATGCTACTCGGAAATGTGGGACTTGAGTGCGGCGGCGTTAACCCTCTTCGAGGTCAAAACAACGTTCAGGGGGCCTGTGACATGGGCGCTCTGCCCAATGTATATCCTGGCTATCAGAGGGTTGATGTACCGGAAATTCGCAAAAAGTTCGAGTCCTTTTGGAGTGTCCCCCTGCCTCCAAATCCCGGTCTTACCATTCCGGAAATGCTTGACGGCCTTCTCGAAGGTAAGGTCAGAGGGTTTTATGTATTCGGCGAGAACCTGGCCAACACGGAGCCCAACATCCGACACGTTGAACGATGTTTAGAGGCAGCGGAATTTCTGGTGTGCCAGGATATTTTCCCCACAGAGACCACCCGCTTTGCCCATGTAGTATTACCGGGAGCAGCCTGGAGCGAGACCGATGGTACCTTTACCAATAGCGAACGGCGGGTTAACAGAGTCAGGGCCGTGAGCAGACCACCGGGACTGGCAATGCCCAGCTGGTTGATATTTAAGGAACTGGCCCGTCGCTTCGGACACGATTGGTCATCAAACAGTGCCAGAGAAATATGGGACAACGAAATCCGAGTCCTCTGCCCTCAATTTGCCGGAATAACCTATGCCAGACTGGAACAGGGCGGGCTACAGTGGCCGGTGCCACAGGAGGATCACCCGGGAACGGTTTATCTTCATAAAGACGGTAAGTTCCTTCGGGGGCGGGGGCGCTTTCACGCAGTGGACTGGACGCCTCCAGCAGAAATCCCCGACGAAGAATACCCTTTTGTGCTCAGCACGGGGCGACGCCTCTATCACTACCACACACGCACGATGACCGGCCGCTGCTGGGGTCTGGATGAATTGATGCCCGAGGAAACCGCTGATATTTCACCAGAGGATGCTGAAAGGCTGGGTATAAAGGACGGAGAATTGATAAAGGTTCGATCCCGTCGCGGCGAAGTCGTAATAAAGGCAAGAGTTACGTCTCAAGTACCCCGGGGCATGGTGTGGATGTCCTTCCATTTTCGCAGCACCGATGCCAACTGGTTAACAAACCCGGCATTTGATCCGGTAACAAAAACGGCAGAGTACAAAGCCTGCGCTGTGCGTATAGAAAAATTAGACTCAAACTAAAGTCCATCGGAGGCGGACAGGACAACGTAGTGGTCTGATGGTCGATACCTGAAACGGGTAATGCAAAGGTCAGGACAGGAAGTCTGACTTTGTCGGTTCTGTTATGTTAAAATAAACATATATGACGATTCGGAGAAGCCCTATGAAAATAGGACCCCAC
The DNA here is from genome assembly GCF_900114975.1 of Thermodesulforhabdus norvegica. Classification (NCBI taxonomy): domain Bacteria; kingdom Pseudomonadati; phylum Thermodesulfobacteriota; class Syntrophobacteria; order Syntrophobacterales; family Thermodesulforhabdaceae; genus Thermodesulforhabdus; species Thermodesulforhabdus norvegica. The sequence goes on along the minus strand of NZ_FOUU01000002.1, from coordinate 16,797 downwards.
GACTTCGACCGATTCATCGACGAAATAAAAAAATTTCACGGTTCCGTCGCTCCCGGCGTGGTTATTGGGGGCTACATGGTGGAAGTAGCACGGCAGTCAATGCCTGAAAACGTTCTCTACAATGCCATCGTCGAAACACGCAAATGTTTGCCCGATGCCGTCCAGCTGCTCACACCCTGTACATTGGGTAACGGCCGACTGCGTGTAATTGACCTTGGACGATTTGCCCTGAGCCTCTATGACAGACGCACGGGCAGGGGGGTTCGGGTTTCAATTAACATGGATGAATTGGACAAATGGAGCGAAATCAGAGCCTGGCTTTTGAAAATCAAGCCGAAGAGCGAACAAGATACATCTCTGTTGCTGAAACAGATCCGAGAGGCCGGCCACGAACTATATCGAAGATCCTTTATAAGGATTTCAGACCGATTTAAAGAGCCCAAGATTAATAGACAAATTGGGATATGTCCTCAATGTGGAGAGCCCTACCCTGCGGAACATGGGCGCATATGTAAGGCCTGTCAGGGAGAATCACCTTATGTGTTTTCACAATCAGCACCCTTTCAGGATGCCGAAACCCTGCCGTTTCTTTGCAAGCTTCCCCTGCAACTCGCTGTCGGGCATACGGCCTTGCATGATATGACTCAAATAGTTCCCGGAGTCACCAAAGGAGCTGCCATCACCCGTGGTCAAAAGATCACTGCAAAAGATCTATGCCGGCTTCAGCATATGGGACGGCGCACCATCTACGTAGCCTGCGACGATTGGTCTTCGAATGGGTTCATCCACGAAGACGAAGCGGCCCTTGCTTTTGCCGAAGCCATGGCAGGTCCAGGAGTTCGCCTAAACTTGCCAGCCAGAGAAGGCAAAATCAATTTATTTGCCGACCGAGACGGCCTCCTGGTTGTCGAGGAGGATCGCCTGGAGCAGTTCAACATGATAGAGGGTGTAATGTGCGCAAGTCGCAAGGGTTATGTACCGGTAAATCACAATGAGATTGTTGCGGGCACTCGTGCCATCCCTCTCTTCTTGGCCCGCAAAACCTTTGACAGGGCCATGGCAGTTCTGGAAAAGGGTCCCTTTTTTAAGATACTGCCCCTGCGGCCCTCCCGCGTAGGCATTGTGATTACCGGAAATGAGGTCTTTGAAGGGCTTATCCAGGACAGTTTCACGCCCCTCATAACGGCCAAGGTGGAAAGGTTTCAATGTAGGGTCATACAGAGCTGTATTGTGCCTGACGATAGGCTGGTCATTCGACAGACTGTACTAAAGCTAATAGACAGAGGCGCTGAGCTCATTGTAGTGACTGCCGGTCTATCCGTTGATCCTGATGATGTAACAAGATGTGGGCTCATAGATGCAGGAGCTGAGGACATAATTTACGGGGCGCCAATCCTACCGGGAGCCATGACACTGATAGCCCGCATAGGCGATATTCCCATAATAGGCGTCCCCGCCTGTGCCTTATACTTTAAGACCACCAGTTTTGACCTGTTGTTGCCACGATTGCTTGCCGGGATACCTGTAACCCGAAAGGATCTGGCCCGTCTGGGGCATGGCGGTTTGTGCCTGAACTGCAAAACCTGCACATATCCCAGGTGTTCCTTCGGTCGCTAAAGTGCAAAAGAATGGATTGCCGGTATTTAAAATATGTGGATTGCTTCGGGAGGTATTACCACCGTTATATACTGCCCTTCCGATATCCCCATGTTCAGGGCCATAGCCATAGGAACATGGACGGTAAACTGAACAGAGCTAACTTTTACAGTAATCTCACAGGTAAAACCTTTTTTAGCGCAACTCGTAACCGTGCCTGAGAACACGTTGATCTGTGCCACTGATGAATCTAATCTCGGCACTATCCTAATGAGTTCCGGCCTAAAAGCCAGCTTACCAATCTTCCGGTCCTCAGGTTTAGGAGGTTGAATTAACAAACCATTAATAAAAGCATGGGTGCCGTCAAATCGGGCATCGAAGACATTTCTCATCCCCACAAAATGTGCCACAAAAACGGTAGCAGGACGTTGGAAGATGTCCCATAAGTTACCCACTTGCTCTAGCCCCCCCTTATTCATAACAGCTCCCCGGGTACCCAGAGAAAGGGCCTCGGTAAAGTCATGGGTCACCATAATAAAAGTGGCACCCGTGTATTCCCATATATCCTTTAACAACATGCCCATTTCATCACGAAACGATGGATCCAGTGCGGAAAGCGGTTCATCCATAAGCAGCAATGAAGGTCGCACAGCCAGAGCCCTGGCCAAAGCTACACGTTGCTTCTCGCCGCCGCTGAGGTTAACGGGCTTTCTATGTAATAGGTGGCGAATGCCGAGTTTTTCAACCAGACGGGCAACATAACTTGTTGTGCTTTTCACATCACGATCTCGAAACTTAAGCCCATATTCTATATTTTCTTTGACGGTAAGGTGCGGGAAAAGGGCCTGATCCTGATATACGATGCTTATCCCGCGTTTTTCAGGGGGTAGTTTTGTCACATCCCGGTCGTTAATTAAGACTCGACCAGATGTTACAGGAACAAGCCCGGCAATGGCTTCTAAAACGAGGGTCTTTCCAGCACCAGTAGGTCCCATAAGAACAAAAAACTCTCCTTTATTTACCGTAAAACTGATGGGCCCTACCTGAAAGAATCGAAGTGAGATATACAAATTATCAATCAAAATCATTATTGTTCTTTAGGGTTATCCAGCGAACTACTATAAATAGAACCATACATACCCCTACAAGTAACACTGCCACAGGCTGAGAATACCTAAGACCATAACTTTCGAAACGTTCGTATATCAACACGGGGGCTGTAACCGGATGATAGGCTATAACAACCACCGCACCGAATTCGCTAATAGCCCTGGCACCGCTCATGATTAATCCCGCAACAACGCTACGCCAGCTTAAAGGGAGCGTGACTCGCAAAAACGTGCTTGCCATGGAAGCCCCTAGGCTTCTCGACACATTCTCTAGCCTTGGAGAAACTGCTTCAAATCCGTCTCTTACCGTGTTTATGTAAAAGGGAAAACTGACGAAAGTAAGTACTATAACTATACCGGTAACACTACCCATTATTCTAATTCCTGCGTCTAGCAGAATTTTCCCTATAATATGATCCCTACCGACTACCCCCAATACGGCAATTCCCACTACTGGATGTGGGATCACCACGGGAAGATCTATCACGGCCTCCACCAATCTCTTACCCAGGAAATTAAACCTGGCCATCAGGTAAGCCAGAGGCGTTCCGAAAACAAAGACAATAAACGCCGAAATCCCTGAAGCAATTAAACTCAATCGGATTGAGTTAATGACATCCCTATCTTTTACTGTTTTAAGCAAAACATCAGCCGATGACGATGTGACCAGCTCAAGCAAAGGTAGAAAAATACAAACCAAGACAACGCACCCACAATATAAATTTATTCGGTAAAAAAGCCCCTTAGGAATCATGGAACATCCGACCAATTACCGATCCACATCCACGAGGGCTCTAAGGACCTCGGGTAGTTTGTCCTTCACATCCTGAGATGAAACCTTACAAGGTATAAGAGGAGGTTGTCCCATTGCTTTCAGAATTTTTAAACCACCCTTTGGATCCAGCATATAGGCCAAAAAAGCGATAGCAGCTTTTCGGTTGGGGGCGGATCTCAGAAGCGTAATTCCATAGGTACAAGATTTCCCTTTCATTTCAATGAAAGAGCCCGGCTTTTCACCTGCAACCCGAACCACAGCCTGAGCATAAAAGGGATCATAAGCATAATTACCTAAGTTGATCTGGTCAGGTAGAGTAACATACTTTAAGCCATGTTGAACGGCCACAGACAGGTACTCCCAAGCATAATCCATGTTGCCTGTCTGAAGGAGACTTACAAGTTCGACGGATTTTGGTCGAATCTGAGGCCGATTGGAAAGAAGTTTGTTATACAGTCCCGGAAGCCTATAATACTTTTCAGCGAGTTGCATCACCATCAGAGCCCGATAACCGCAGGGGTCCAAATTAGGGTCAGAATGTCCCCATACAACATCTTTACGCTGAAGGATCTGATACCAGTTCCGGGCATTTATTTGAGTTGCGTAGCGACTTTTCTTGGTATAGCACAGAACAAGCTGATTCGAGGCAAAGCGGATATTCCAATCTGCATATAGAGGAATAAGAATCTTGTCAATTACTTCATAATCAGCTGAAGCCATAATATCGCATGGCTTATGCAACTCCGAAATCTTTCTTGCAGCCTCCACACTGCCGCTGGCTTCACGGACTATGTCAATTTCGGGGTGGGCTTCTTCGAAGGCCCTCTCCATAGCTTCGAAGGGAACAGAAAGACTACCCGCATGAAAAATAATGACCCGACCCTGTAGCTTTTCACCCGCCCAAGAGTAATGAATGATTACCCCCAGAAGCGCTGTGTAAAATACCATCACCATTATCAACGCCTTAAGAGATCTCATTCCCATCCCTCCAATAATTATTAGTTACTTTATGACACTTGAAATGTCTTACTGCGTTATATGTCATTTTAAGCATATATCAAGGCATCTGGAGGAAGTCAACAAAAATCTAGGAAAGCTTTGGAATTGACGAAGTTCAAAGCAAATGCTACGTGTTTATGTCGCTTTGAGCATAACTAAAGAAAACTGCATAAAGACCCTCAATGGAGCCTTAACAATGGCAAGGGGCAATAGAGATTGCCATCATGATACAACACATGCCCAAACAAAAAAGCCGTTGAAAGTTCGTATGAGGATCCATCTGTGGCTGGAAGCCGAAGAAGGCCAGATTTTCGGTCTGGGCCGGGCACAACTACTGGCCAGGATTGCCGTCCACGGTTCACTTAAAAGGGCAGCAGAAGACCTGGGTATGTCCTATAGAGCCGCCTGGGGAAAGGTTAAGAAAACCGAAGATGTCATAGATGCCAGACTCATAAAACGAAGCGGCACCAGGAGGGATGGATACGAACTCACCGAATTTGGCCGGAACTTACTGGATTCCTTTAACATCTGGTTCGGCGAGGTAGAAGAGATAGCACTTCAGAAAGCCAGAACGCTATTCCCCTGGAGTATTGAAAAATACGGCGACGAATAATTAAAATCGAAAAAACATAACATTACCGCCAAATCCAGGGCGGCTTTTTCCCTCTTCGGGTTCAAGACCCTTCTAAACCGATGGGACGTTGCAGCAGGCCATTACCGGACAGAGCCGGCAATCGCCTCGGTTCTCTCCGTTATTTCTCGGCCTTTCCGAAGACCTCTGGAGGCCGCTCGGTACTTCCCGTGGCATTGGGATAGTCGGGAGCTCTATAAGCCTTCTTCCCCGTCTCCAGAAGATGCCTGGCCTCTTCCATAAAAGCATTGTAGCGCTTCTTGCACTCATAAAAGCCGTGCCACCAGGCATAATCGGGGGCCATCATGGCTGCTCCCATTCGGGCTCTCCTGCCTTCATGATGCCATAGCTCATAGAACTCAACCTCAAGCCTCTCGTCGAAAAACTTCGTCTTGTCCAGCAGTCCCTTCTCATACAGTCTGTCCAGCATCTCTTTGGCAGGTTTAAAATAAACCTCGTTGTATTCCCGAATTACCGCATCCATCTTCGCGTAATGATCTTCCACCCATGTTTTCCCATGACACTGCATGCATATAGCCTGCATCTTCTGCCGCTCCACCTCCCAGTTGGTCTTTGCCGGAAAGGCCTGGAATTCCGAAGGACGCACCGTGAGAGGAGCCTGGGTCTCCCAGGAGAGCCGTTCCGTTACGTCATGGGAGGTGAGAACGGTACCTGCACCGGAGATGTGACAGGATGCACAGGTTGGTCCCCTGAAATCCACTCCCGGAGTCCAGGTTCCCGGAGCAGCATCCCAATTATAACCGTCTCCAAAGGCGGTGTATATGTCCCCGTGCTTGGATTCCATGTAGATCTCGATCTGGGGATGATCCGGTCCGAGATGGCACTGCCCGCAGGCCTCCGGCTTTCTCGCTTCCATCACGGAGAATCTATGCCTGGTATGACAGCTCGTGCAACTTCCACGACTGCCGTCGAGATTTACACGCCCCACGCCGACGTTCGGCCAGGTAGCGGGATCAAGTCTTCCATCCTTCATCCTCAGCACCGACCCGTGGCAGTGGAAACAACCAGACTGCCTTTCAACGTCGCTGTTCATCCCCAATTTAAGCCATGGGTCAATTTTCCATATTATTTCAATCGTGTTTGCGTGTTTGCTTCTCGAATACTGGGTTACCTCATCAGGATGGCATCGCGAACAATCCTTAGGGGTTACGACGGCCGAAACGGGAACCCGATATTCCTTGCGCCCATAAGGGGTATCGTTTCTTTCATACTGTTTGTAATGATCCACGCTGACATCGGGATCAAACTCCTCAGCCCTGTGACAATCTATACAGGTTATAGCAGCGCTGGCATGCCTGCTGTTAGCCCAATCTGCAAAAATCCCGGGGCTCTCCCGCCTGTGACACTCAATACAGGCAATACCCTCAGGCGGGATACTGCGTTCTATTCGAAATTCCTTGACTTTAGGGGTATTTATCCCCGTTTCAGAAAACGACGGGATTGCGCAAAGTAAGAAAAGGCAAAAAGACACCATACCCAAGGCCCTTATCCCACTCATGCCATTCCCTCCCCGGTTATTCACGAACCATAACCAATAACATCTTAAAGGGTTTAACCGCCCTGACCGAATGGGGTTCCCCTGCGGGGAGCATCATCATTTCCCCGGAGTTAACCCTGTGAACAGTGTCCGATAAAGTTATCTCAGCTTCGCCGTCTACAACAAAAACAAGAGCATCAAAAGGTGCAGTATGCTCGCTTAAACCCTGCCCTTCGTCAAAGGCAAAAACCGTCACGGTACCGGACTTTTTCTGAACGATTGCCCGGCTTACAATAGAACCCTCTTGATAATCAACCAGATCTGTCAAGGGAACGACCGGAGTTCCGTCCTTTTTCATATTTCCCTCCGGGGTTTAAAACCTGTAAACAAATTGAGACCTATCTAAATGAACCAAGTTTTTATGACAGTCGAAACACTTCTTTTCATAGCCTTTACGAGGGTAAATAACACTTCGATGGGCAAGCATGGCTCCCCGCTTATGGGGCATGTAGAGGATATTGCGATGACATTTTAAACACTGGTCGTTTTTTATGGTCTCATAGGCCCGATTTCTTGATTTTTCACGGCTATAAGAATCGGAGCCTTTTACGAAGTGAACAAATATATCCTTGGCACCGTGTAAGGTCTTTGCGTAAAAGAATTCCACGGTGTCGTGGGGCGCAGGCAAATGACAGTCCATGCAGTCCGCAACAACACCCTGACCGTTGTTCACGTGAGTGGACGTCTTCCAGGCGTTATAGGCAGGCTGGATTTCATGACAGCTTGCACAAAAGCCTGGAGTAGATGTTCGGACCATCGTGTAATAGGTCATGGAAAACAGCGGAAAACCGAGGAAGATACCCAGGGCCACAAGCAACATTGCCTTAACTTTCCGGCTCATCGGATTACCTTTTTACTTCCCTTCAGGTAAAAAAATCAGACCGTTACAGATTCTCTAAATACTCGCCATGCCTGTTTGGCGTACTCCGTAAAGTCGAACTCTCCTTCGCTTGTGTGCCATAGAATAGCCGCAGGCTGGACTATTCCGAGAAACATAAGCGCCACCGCTTCAGGATCGAGATCCTTCCTGATCTCACCTTCATCCTGACCTCGTTTAACAAGCCCTGCAATTCTTCCAACATGTTCCCGAATTATCTCGCCCAGCACTTTCCTGCGCGCTCTGCTATCACCAACAATTTCTTCAGAAAAGAGAACCCGGGGGATTGCACCATGAGCTTTGATCATATTCACATGCCTGTTCAACAGTTCATCCAGTGCAGACAGAGCCGAAAAATGATGACCAACGGCATCCTCAAAATGCTCTCTTAAATTTTCTCTTACGAAGCCGAGAATAGCGTCCAGCAACTCTTCCTTGCTTCTGAAATGCCGGTATAGTGCAGAAGGAACCACCCCGACTTCCGAAGCCAACCGGCTGATACTCAGGCTGCTCAAACCCTCAGACTGCACAATACGTAAAGCCGCTTCTATGAATTCTCTGCGCCTGTCCGCTTCAGACCCTCCAATCCCCTGTGAAGTCTTATTCACGTTACCAACTTATGGAAGTCCTGTCAAATCGAAAGGAAGGTCTCACAGAGTCAACAGGAATTCTATTATGGCTTTTTTGTGTTCTTCAGAAAGGCCTTGAAAAGACGGCATCGTACCGTAGGGGTTGTTCAGCTGATCCAGAAGGTTTTCACGGGTCACCGGCCTACCGCTTAAAGGAAGGTTATTAAGCCGGGAAAGCCCTTTAAGACCGGGACCGATTTTCCGATCCGAGCTATCCGAATAGTGACATCCGGCACACAGGGAATTGAAGATGGATTGACCTTTCTTTACCAGATCCCTTTTCTGCGAATCGGCGTGCACATGACCACTGCCACTATGAGCCAGAAAATACGTACCCGACGAAAGGACAAGAGTGGTCATTAGAGATGCAAAAATAACCATACCAAGGCCCGGAACAAATGAATACAGTTTTCTGTAACTCCTTACTATTAAAATTTTCACCATCATCAGAAAAAGCAGGATTAAAGCCGTAAGAGCATGAACGGCTCCCCGGGGAGTCATCGCACCAGAGGTTTGTTTAATAAGATATACACAAAGCAGGGAGATAAATAACATCCAGAGAAATCCCATCCACCCAACAGTTTTGTGGAGTTTTCTCAGCACCTGAGGATTTGAGGTTTTGTTCTGCCTCCCTAAAACCTCAAAGATAACGAGCATGTTAAAAATGCCCACGCCGAACAAAGGCAGTGAGAGCCAGGCCTTCAACTTAATCAATCCTTCCATTCCCGACTGCTCCGCTGCTCACTTTGCAACATGCAAAAATCTCCAGTCGGCATTCCTGTGTACCCCGTGACATTTTATGCATCCCTCCATCCTGCCGGCAGCCATTATCTCACCGTTGGGCCCGTACTTTGCCCAAAACCAGTCGCCCCCGTCCGGATTAAAACCTTTAACCCTGTACATCGGGGTTACGGCCATAAGTGTTTTTTTATCCTCGGCATAGTTCTCCTTAACTATTATGGCCCCATAAGGCATGGGTTTGCCTTCAAGAGCAGCCCTGTAGGCCAGATCGTTGACATATACTTTCAAAAAAGCCCCATGAGGACTCGTGCCCCTGTAAAGACCCTCCTTCCCCGGGAAAAAATTCCATGTTCGATAGGGATTTTCCTCAACTATGTATTTCCAAAATTCAGGGCCCTTCGGCTCCGGCATACCATCACCGGCCATACCGTGCATCATGCAGCCGGACAAGAAAATAAAAAAAGCAAAGCTCACAAAAGGCATTTTCACACCCTCCTGGTGACCAAAAATTCACATGTTCGGATTATATTTTCCAGATCGCTAATCACTTTTTAACAATAATTCGGAAAAGGTCAAGGTTACTTCTGAATAATCAACGCTTTCTATAAGGACTTGACCCGGTGCTCACTTTAAATTCTAATGTGATAGAACATTCACGCAAAAAAGGAGGTAAGCAAAATGGAGGGAACCAGGGTATCCTATCATGATAGTGTACGAAAAATGGTCGAGCGCCTGCGCAGTGACGGGATCACCAATCTCTGGGATCGATATGTTTCTCAGGGTCTTGGAGACAACCCGGACAAGAGATGTCCTTTCTGTATGGCAGGAGTGCGCTGTGATCTTTGTTCTAACGGCCCATGTCGTGCCGATGCTGCCAAAGATAAACGGGGAGTATGCGGAATAACCGCCGATGGTATGGCAATGCGTATGATGGCTCTAAGAAACGTCATGGGCGCCTCTACCTATCATTACCACACGGAGCAGACCGTAAGAACACTGAAAGCCACCGCCCTGGGAAAGACGCCCTTTTCCATATCAGAACCTTCTAAACTTCGAACATTTGCCACCAGACTGGGTATAAACACAAACGGATCAGATGCCGAGGTAGCGCTCAGGCTCTGTGACTTCGTCCAGACCGACTTTCAGCGGCCTTCTCATGAGCCAAGCCTTATCGTGTCGCAACTTGCCCCCCGGGAACGCCAGAAGGTCTGGAAAGATCTGGGCATCTTCCCCGGTGGTATATATGCCGAGATGCTCCGTGTAACAAGCTCCTGTCTGACCAACGTGGACGGATATTTTGCAAGCCTGGCCCTTAAAGCCATGAGAATGTCTATAGCCATGGCTTACCAGAGTCAGATTGTAAACGAATACTGTCAGGACATTCTGTTCGGTATTCCCAGGCCTCACCGCATGCGGGTTGATCTGGGCGTTTTAGATCCTGATTACGTTAACGTCGTACCTAACGGCCATGAACCATTTATAGGATTCGCCCTCGTCCAGGCTGCCCGGAAACCCGAGTGGCAGGAGAAAGCGAAAAAAGCGGGAGCCAGGGGTATCCGGGTTATAGCCAGCATAGAAACCGGGCAGGAGATGATACAGCGATGGGCAATGGATGACGTATTTTACGGCTTTACCGGAAACTGGATCATGCAGGAACCTTTGCTGGCGAGCGGCTGCATTGATCTCTTCGCCTGCGATATGAACTGTTCACTTCCCGTAGATCCCATCTATGCAGAAAAATATCACTTCAAGCTTGTGCCGGTAAGCGACCTTGTTGCCTTCGAAGGGGTATCGGATCGAATCGATTATATACCCGAAGAGGTTGAGCAACAGGCTGAACGCCTGCTTGAGATGGCCATAGAGAATTTCCCGGAAAGAAGAAGAAAGGTAAGTCCCGTCACGGGCCTCAGGATGGGTGAAGCCGTCGTAGGATTTTCGACCGAAAGCATCCTTGATGCCCTTGGAGGCAGCCTGGATCCCCTTTTAGGGGCTATCAAAGAAGGCTCAATACGAGGAGTTGCGGGATTCGTTTCCTGTACTACCCTACGGGATACCGGACAGGATGTACACAGTGTCAGAATGGCCCGGGAGCTTATTGCAAGAGACATTCTTGTTCTGTCCATGGGATGTGGAAATGCCGCCCTTCAGGTTGCAGGCCTGTGCCTGCCGGAAGCCAGAGAGCTGGCAGGCCCCGGACTTAAGAAGGTGTGCGAAGCCCTGGGTATTCCGCCGGTTCTGAGTTACGGGACCTGCACCGACACGGGACGCTGTGCAGATCTGCTCTTTACCGTCTCAGAAGCTCTGGGCGGCGTTCCGATACCCGATCTTCCCGTTGTAGCCGTTGCGCCTGAATACATGGAGCAGAAGGCAACTATCGACGCAATCTTCGCCCTGGCCTTCGGTCTCTATACCTACGTGAATCCGGTTCCACCGGTAACGGGAGCTCCCAATCTCGTTAAACTGCTCACGGAGGATCTTCGCGAGGTCACCGGGGGATTATTAAACGTAAACCCCGATCCCGTCCAGGCAGCCGAAGCCCTGCTCGGTCACATTGAAAGTAACAGAAAGAAACTCGGAATCTAATGAGAAAGAAGCCGGCCCCGCAGCCGGCTTCCAAATAACCCGAAAGGAGGCAAAACCATGTCAAGACGCCTTTACCTTGATGAAGACTGCTGCGTGGGTTGTGGCACCTGTGCAGAACTCTGTCCGGAAGTATTTGAAATGGACGAAGAAAACGAGAAGGCCCGCCTCGTAAAACCCGAAGGTGGGGATGAAGACTGCATTGAAGAGGCCATCGCCTCATGTCCCGAAGAATGTATCGGGTGGGAGGAATAGCCATGTTTTCTCGTGAAAAACAAAAGGCTCTTGATATTCTGGAACGGGAACATCAGGTCATACTGGGCATGCTGTCGGTGCTGGACCGCATATGCAGTACCGGCAGGCCAATAGATGACGAGTTCCTGGAGGATATGGAAAAGATTATCGCCTTTTTCAAAGAGTTTGCTGACCGCTGCCATCACGGCAAAGAAGGGGCTCTGTTATTCCCCGCTCTGGAAGTTCACGGAACGGAAGAGGTGAAACTTGCCGTAAAGGAGCTTTCGGATCAGCACGTTAAGGGCAGGAAGCTGGTAGCCCAAATGAAGAACGCTCTGGAGGAAATGAAAAAAGGAAACCAGGCCGCCCTCGAAGGGTTTTGTAAATCCGCAAAAGAGTACGGTGATTTTCTCAGGGGACACATAGCTGCGGAAGATGAAGATCTCTTTTTAACGGCCCGTTCTCTCCTTCCGGATCTGGAGCAGGATAGGCTTGTCCGGGAATTTGAGAGAGTTGAGCACGAGGAAATAGGTCAGGGTGTCCATGAAAGATTACACAGGGTCGCCCATGAGATGTCCGAGAAGTACAGAGATTAATGAGGAGGCTCTCATGCATTATCAGATTGCCAGCGGAGTTTTCTGGGTAGGAGCTCTGGATCAGGACAGGCGCCTTTTCGACAGCTTAATACCGCTGCCTGACGGTACCAGCTATAACGCTTACCTCGTAAAGGGCTCCCACAAAACGGCCCTTATAGATACGGTGGATCCCTCTAAAACCGAAATACTGATCAACAATCTGGAAGATATTCCCCACATCGATTATGTGATCTCTCACCATGCGGAACAGGATCACTCGGGAAGTCTGCCTGTCATCATGGACCGGTATCCTGAATGTCAACTATTGTGCTCCGAGAAAGCCAGGGAGATGCTTCTGGATCTCCTCGACATCCCCGCGGGTAGAATCCGCGTGGTTGCAGATGGAGAAAGCCTGTCCCTCGGAAACAAAACCCTTCACTTTATTTACACTCCCTGGGTTCACTGGCCTGAAACCATGGTTACGTTCCTTGAAGAAGAAGGCATCCTTTTCAGCTGCGATTTCTTCGGATCTCACCTGGCAACCACAGATATTATGCAAGATGGTAACCATTCAGTCCTGGAAGCGGCAAAAAGATACTTCGCCGAAATCATGATGCCTTTCAGGCATATCATTCAGAAAAATCTGCAAAAGCTTGCTTCGCTGAACATAAGACTTATCGCTCCAAGTCATGGGCCTGTTCATGTAAATCCAAGAGGGATTTTAGATGCTTACGCCGGGTGGTCCTCCGGAAATGTCAAGAATCTGGTTATTATTCCTTTTGTTACGATGCACGAAAGCACAAGAATGCTGGTGGATTGGCTTACAGAGGAGCTGGTTTCTCGAAATATCCCCGTTGAGCAGTTTAACCTAACCGTGTCCGATCCGGGCAGGCTGGCAATGGCTCTTCTTGATGCGGCCACGGTCATTATAGGGACACCCACGATGCTTGCAGGCCCTCATCCTCTCGCCGCTTATGCTGCTGTTGTTGCAAACGCCCTGAGGCCTCCAACCCGATTTATCGGAATCATCGGGTCTTACGGCTGGGGAGGGAAAACGGTTGAGACTCTCAGAGCCCTCTTGAGTAATATGAGAGCCGAGTTTTTTGATCCCATTCTCGTTCAGGGAAAACCAAAAGCCGGTCACAGGGATGAGATCTCCAGGCTGGCGGAACTAATCAGGAAGAAACACATTTCAGCAGGATTGATTTGATTCAGGAAACAATGATGATTATTGTTTTTAAAAAATAAAAACTTCGGACAAAGGAGGGAACCATGACCTGCGCACATTGTACAACCGGCATAGACTCTACGGTGATATGTCAAAAGATCAGGGAGATTTATCCCGACATCGGAAGGTGTGGCATAGAGGTATCGGCTCAGTACGATGATCAGGCAAAGGCCTGGGCGGTAACGCTTTCCAAAGAGGGTCATACGCTGAAGACCTTTCTGGACGAAGAAGACATCAGGGCCTGTCAGGAAGGGCGGGAATGTATTCATCTGGGCACGCAGATTGAGCAATTGAAAAAGAACCTGGGTCTGACATAAGAAGAAGTATCGAAAAAGGGGAAAGCCATGAAAGACAGGAGAAGTTTACATTTAAAAGTGCAGGAAATGTGTGATTGCTACGCATCTACAGATCCACTAAAAGAAATGTCGGCCATGGAAAAATCGGCATCAGAAGACGTAGAAGAATCGGCAATAAAATGGCTTGCCCTTGCCATACTCCATGGAATAACCGAAGGAGCCGAAAAAATTTCCCTGACCCTTGAAGAAGACGGTTCCGTCAACGCTAAGGTCCAGTATCGCAAGGCTACTCTTCCTTCACCGCCTTCAGAAGTTGGGAAAAAAGCGGTCGAGATAATAAGACAGATTACCCACATTGAAACCCCGAAAGGAAAGCTACCTCTTGCGGTGGGCATTCGTGACAGCAGTACAGAAGTGATCATTAAGCTCAAGAAAGACAACGGAAAAGAAAAACTCACGATCAAATTTCCCGATTAGACCTATACACCGCAGGCTTCGGGTTTGAACCCGACCTGCGGTGTTTCTCCTTTATGCCGTTTTTATACCGTCATTCTGTGATAGATATTACCCAGTTTTAAAATCTAAAGATCGGGCAAATAGCGCAAAGTAACGGGTTCGTGACGGTAAGGCAAGAGGAGAGAAGATGGTTGCACTGACGATTACCCTCACGGCAGAGAAGTGGACATAATTCCAATGAGAAGGCCAGGCGTTATCAGGTCAGTCCCGAGGAGTTACTACGGATGAGCCTCGAAGAATTGCTCACCCGCCCGGATGAAGACTTTCAGCAGGCTATGGAGTATGTGCTTACCAAGAATGCCGAACTTAATCGAAGGCTGACGTAAGGCTGAAGGGTGATGCGCTACCTAACTCTCCATGAGGTCCTCGATTGTATCATCGGGTTATGGAGCAATCCGGGACGGCAATAAACGCATCGGCAATGCAGCCATGGAAACATTTCTAGGGCTGAACGGCTACGAGATAGAAGCTTCGGTTGATGAGCAGGAGCAGGTGATCGTGCAGGTGGCCTCGGGTGAAATGAGGCGAGAAGCGTTTACGGAGTGGTTGCGTGCCCACATTGTGCCAAGGATTCGAGCGGGGCAACCGGATTGAAAGCCCGACGTTCAGTAGCCTATCGGTTATAGCCGATCCGCCGACGGCATCGCCGGATTGGTGCTCGTCACCGGAGCTAGCGGCTACGTGGGCCGCCAACTCCCGCACCGTTGTTTCTCCTTTGTTTCTCCTTTATGCTCTTTTAATACCCTCACGGTCGATCAGCATGAACTTCCAGGGCGGGCCTATGTCATCGCTTATCTTTTCAACGGAGGAAATCCTCTTCTCAATCTCCTTCACCAGCTCTCCGACTCCCGCCCCTTCTTTCACCATCTGCATCAGGGTCACTTCCAGACTCATAATTCTCGGTACCGAGAAAACAGGGCCTACCTGCTCTCCGTCAAGGCTGGGCAATTTTTTCTTGTTCCATATCAGAAACATCTTGAAAGCATCTTCCGGAGCGTCATATCCTACAAGCAAAAAATGAATGTAATGAGTTGGATCAACGGGCACCACCTGACATTTCTTCCTCATAAAAGCTTCATACTCACCGGCCAGAAAGGCAACCAGAGCATGAAAAATCCGGTTAAGCTCCTCGAGACCCTCATCATGAATGAAGGCGGCTGCTTTTTTGGCCATTTCCACGGCCTCGGGCGCGCCTCCCGCGGCAATAAGAGCATTTTTCCCAACAGGAATAATCCTATCGACCTGAACATTGACAACTGACCCATCGGGACTCCAGCCCATGGCTCTCCCATCGGTCACAACAACGGCGCCGTCTCTGGCAATCGCTGCAGCTACAAAGGACATCTTTCTCCCTCCCTCAAACCGATTCTTTCATCTTTTCAAAAAGCAACTTCTGCATCTCCCGGGTAACCTCTTCTCTTGAACATTCAGCCAGGTCCCGGGCCAGTAACTCACCTGCCCGCCTGGCAGAGTTCATTAACTCCCGGTCTTTCCTGACGTCCGGTGCGAGCTCCTGCAGAACTTTATTTTTTGCTTCATCGCCGTAGAGCATGTAAGGTATTCCAACCTTGCACTCGTGACCGAAACCACAAGAGTAGCAGGAAGCGGCTCCTTGTCCTGTAACCCTGGCAACGGGTTTTATGAAGTTGTACATCATGTACATTTCTATTTCTTCGGCCGGAGGAACTCCCGATGTACCTCCTATTCCGACGGCAACGGCCCGTTTACCCCAAAGCAGATTGCCCTCACGATGCCTGAATTGAAACCATCGCTCCAGAAAGGCCCGGGTAAGGGCATTAATTCCCGAATAGTAGTTGGGCGCGCCGATTACGTAGGCATCCGCCTCCACGATTTTCTCTCTCAATTCCTCCATATCATCCTTAACCTTACATACGTTGTCTTCGGCACATTTCAGGCAGGCTATGCAACCACCTATTTTTTTTCCTCTGAGTGAAATAAGCTCGTAATCCAGCCCTGTTGCATCCAGAACCGCTTTAACGGTTTGATAGACACCAGATTGCTCTTCTTTTCTGGGACTTCCGGAAATACCCAAAATTTTCATAATGTTCCTCCCATCAGGTTTAGCACTTCGCTTTTGAGCTGGTAATAAAGAATCTTATTGTAATGACCCCTATGAATCAAGACCAAAATTCACGTTATTGAAAAGACGATGATCCTCCGTTGTTTATGGTTGGCGGAATCAAAGGGTCATACCCCTTCGGCCTTCGCTCCAGGCCTTGACAACCGGTTTTGGGCCTGATGAACGGAAGGCGGTTTTGGCGGTTGCACTGAGGAAAAGGCGTTGGCTGCTAGGCCCTTGTCCTTTTTCCATGATACCAGGCCCAAAACCGGCAAGCCCTTCGGGTTGTCAAGGCCGTTTCGCTCCGGCTTATGCCTCCGGCGGGGCGGTTCCCTAAGGAAAAGACGACAGAGCCCCTGAATTCGTCACGCTG